>NZ_VFUV01000013.1:0-178723 GCF_006441315.1 Mesorhizobium sp. B2-4-19
ACGACGCCACGAGCACGGTCTACTCGGCCTTTCTGATCGAGGAAGAAGGCACAGCGTCGAGCTTTCAGGGACTTCTGGAGACCTTTGTCGCCAAGGGATTGCCGTCGAGCCTCTACACCGATCGCGGCAGCCACTATTTCGTGACGCTCAAGGCCGGCGAGGCGGTCGACAAGAGCCGGCTGACCCAGGTCGGGCGAGCGCTGCGGCAGTTGGGCATCGAGCATATCCCGGCCTATTCGCCTGAAGCCAGGGGGCGCTCCGAGCGGATGTTCTCCACCTTGCAGGACCGGCTGCCCAAGGAGCTGGCACTGGCCGGCATTGCCGATGTCCAGGCCGCCAACCGCTTCATCGCACAGACCTATCTGCCGGCTCACAATGCCCGATTCGCCAAGCCGGCCGCGGTGGAAGACAGCGCCTTTGTCGCCGCCGACCCACGGCAACTGGCCCAGATCCTGTGCATCGAGGAGGAGCGCGTCGTTGCCCGCGACAACACCGTCGCCTTCGCGCGGCTGCGATTGCAGCTGCCGCAAAGTCCGATCCGACATCACTTCGTCAAAGCCACGGTCAAGATCAGGCAATACCCTGATGGCACACTCGCAATCTTCCACGGGCCGCGCCGCATTGCGACATACTGCTCAGATGGCGCCCCCATCCAGGACTGCTGCCCAATCGGCAGAGCTGCGTGAACCGCTTCGACGCAAAACTGAAGCGGACAAATGATGTGCTACCAAACCGGACAACTTGATTAGCTACCGACAGCGGGGCAGCGTTTTACCGCTCAGCGTGCGGCAATCAGCGCTCCGGTGCCGATCATGGCGCTGCCGGCAAACCGGTTCATCAGCCGCATGCGCTTCGGTGTCCTGAACCAGCTAGATGCCCTGCCAGCAAGCGCCGCATAGACCCCCATGGTCAGGACATTGACGCTGATGACGGTGGCCACTACCAGCAGGCCATCGACAAATGTCAGCGTGTCGAGGTTGAGGATCAGCGGCATGATCGAGGCGTGGAACAGGATCGCCTTGGGGTTGCCCAGCGCAATAGACGCGCCAAGGATAAAGGACCGGGACAATCTCGCCTCGGCCGTGCGCGGCCCATTCGATTGCGCGGTCGAGGCGCGCCACATCCTGATGCCGAGAAAGATCAGGTAGGCGGCCCCGGCATATTTCAGCAGGAGAAAGATCCATTCGAAGGTTTGCGCCAGCGCCACCAGGCCGAGCAGCGCCAGGGTGACCAGCACGGCATCGCCGGCGGCGACCCCGACGCCGGCCATGAAGGCACGCAGGAAACCGCGCGACATACCATTGGTGATGACCGTGAACATCGCAGGCCCCGGCGTGGCGGCGGCGAGTGTGACGGCTGCGCAATAGGCGAGAAATGCCGTTGGTGTCATCGCTTGGCCTTTCCATTGGGCACCCGCACCCGCCGGAAGATCGCGACGATCTCCTCGCGGCTGCATTCGATGGCGCCGAGCCGCACCGCGCGGTCGCGCTCGAAGCCGGTTATGTCATAGTGCGGAGCCGATGTCTTGGGCGGCCCCTGGTAGGATGAACGCTTGACGCCAAGCGCGGCGGCGAAACGATGCAGCTCGTCAGTGTCGTCGGCCATCAGGTGGCACCAGCGATGGCCGGCCCATTTCCAGATCGCCGCATCGACGTAGACCGCCATCAAGCCCGCCGCGGCCAGTTCAATTGCGCAACCCTGCTATTTCGAAACCGGGCAAGGCTTTGTCTGGTCGAACAGCGACAGGTTGACCAGCCTACCGGTCATCGAGAAGTCGCCATAGTCCATGGTGAGATCGCGGGTGATGCCGTTCTCGTGCAGCTTGAAGCTGATCCGGTATTCCGGCACTTCTTCGCCGTTCTGGGCACTGTCGTCGAAATAGGCGATGTCGACCGGCCAGTATTTGTCGGTGGCGAGCTTGGCCAGCGCCGGAGCCTCCGGATCGGCCTTGTCGGCTTCGGTCTTCTTGCCGACGACGACGGTGGTCGCCATCACTTTGTTGGCGTCCTCCGACCCGTCGAACAGGTTCGTCTGGTAGAAATTCTCGCCTTTTTCGGCCTTGCCGATCAGTTCGACCAAATGCTGGGTCGGAAACTGGGTGGCGGCGAGTTCCAGACTGTTCTTCTCGGGCTTGTCGATATCGACCTTGAGCCCCTTCTGGTCTTTCGTGGCGATGCCCTTGACCTCCTTGTCGAGGTTCTGGTCGACAAAGGATTTGGTCACGAAGGAGAAGGTCTTGCCTTCGGCATCCTCGAAAGTCGTCGTCTGCTGGTCGGTCAATCGCGTATTGTCGTTGGTGACGATCTGGGTGACGAAACGGAATTTCACCGTATAGCCTTCGCAGGCCGAACCGTTGAATTCGTAGACCATGCGACCGGATATGCCTGTTATGCCGGAGCGGTCTGAGGCCTTTTTGAGGGTAAGGTCATACACGGCGCGATGCGCCTGCAGCGCCGGGACGGCGAAGGCGGGGACTATCGGGAACACCGCCGACAACAGAACGGCATGGAATGCAAGGCGCGCTGCGCGCATGGGGTACTCCGATCGTCGCGGCTGATGGCAGGCCGCAGGGAAAGATGGTCCAGCTTAAAAAAAGTCGTGGCGGAAGCGAGGCAAAAATAGCAATTTCGGCTCCGCCAGCGCGGCGCCTTCCAGCAATAGGGAAAAGCAATGAGTGAAACAATCGAAAAGCGGCTAAGCGATCTCGGCGTGACGCTTCCTGTCGCCGCCGCACCTGCCGCCAACTACGTTCCCTATTGCAGGTCGGGCAATCTGCTGTTCACCGCCGGGCAATTGCCGCTCAAGGACGGCAAGCTGCAGGCGAGCGGCCTGCTCGGCCGCGACGTCGACACGGCAAGCGGCAAGGACGCGGCGAAATACTGCGCGATCAACATTCTGGCGCAGGCCAAGGCCGCGCTCGGCGACCTGGAGAAGATCAGCCGGCTGGTGAAGATCACCGTCTTCGTTGCCTCTGCCCCCGACTTTGTCGAGCAGCATCTGGTTGCCAACGGCGCGTCCGATTTCCTGGTCGCCGCCCTTGGAGAGCGCGGCAAACACGCCCGCTCCGCGGTCGGCACTGCCTCCCTGCCGCTTAATGCCGCAGTGGAAATCGAAGCCATCTTCGAAGTCGAATGAACGAAGGCCGACATGACCGACCTATCCTGGCTGACTGCCCGGCCCGTTGCCCATCGCGGCTTCCACGATATGAACAAGACGCGCTGGGAAAACACGCTGTCCGCCTTCACTGCCGCGGCCGAACGGGGCTACGCCATCGAATGCGACGTGCATCTGTCTTCAGATGGCGTTCCTATCATCATCCATGATGACGACCTGAAAAGGCTGACCGGAGAGGACGGTTTCGTCTGGCAGCGCAGCGCGGCCGAACTGACCGCGCTCAAGGTTGGCGGCACATCCGACCGCGTGCCGACGCTGCAGGAAGCGCTCGACCTCGTCGACGGCCGTGTGCCCATGGTCGTCGAGCTGAAAGGCGTTCCCGGCCGCGATGAAGGCCTGGTGGCGCACGTCGGCAAGATGCTCAAGCGCTACAAGGGCAAGGCGGCGATCATGTCGTTCGATCACTGGCTGATCCGTGATTTCCCGAAACATGCAGCCGGCATTCCCGCTGGCTTGACCGCCTACGGCAAGGACCTCCAGCTGATCGAGGCGCATTTTTCGATGCTGGCGTACGAGCTATCCTTCACGTCCTACGCCGCCGGCGACCTGCCGAACCCGTTCGTCAGCTTCGTGCGTGAAAAGCTCAAAATGCCTGTCATCACCTGGACGGTGCATGATCAGCCCGCGATCGACTTGACCTTCAAATATGCCGATCAGATGACATTCGAAGGATTCGAACCCGAGCTGGTCAAAGTCGCTTGAGCGGGGTGTCTGAAACGTGACTTGCAGCGGCCCGGATGGAGCTTAAATAAGCCTCATGGATCAGGGCGACGATGGCGACGGGCAAACTGCAAATGCGGACTATTCGATCCGCATCGCCGCAGGCATCGGCGCGTTCACCTGCGATGAGTGGAACGGCTTTGCCGGCACCACGCGCGGCGATGCGGAAAATGGTTATAACCCGCTCGTTTCATTCGCTTTTTTAAGCGCGCTGGAAGATTCCGGCTGCGCCGTGCGGCGCACCGGCTGGCAGGGACATCATGTGCGGCTGGAGACTGCGCAAGGCAGGCTGCTGGGCGCCGTCCCCTGCTATCTCAAATCGCACAGCCAGGGCGAATATGTGTTCGACCACGGCTGGTCTGACGCCTTCGAGCGCGCCGGCGGCCGCTATTATCCAAAACTGCAATGCGCCGTGCCGTTCACCCCGGTCACCGGCCCTCGCCTGCTGGTCGGCAAGGGCGAGGATCCAGATGCGGTGAAGGCCGGGCTTGCCGCCGGCCTCAAAATGGTGACCGACAAGCTCGGCGTGTCCTCGGCGCATGTCACCTTCGCGCAGGAGAGCGATGTCGCAACGCTCGAGGCCGCCGGTTTCCTGCACCGCACCGACCAGCAATTCCACTTCTTCAACGAAGGCTTTTCCACTTATGACGACTTTCTCGCCACGCTTGCCTCGCGCAAGCGCAAAGCGATGAAGAAGGAACGGCGCGAGGCGCTCGCCGATGGCATCACCATCGACTGGCTGACCGGCAAGGACCTGACGGAAAAGGCCTGGGACGACTTCTTCGCCTTCTACATGGACACTGGCAGCCGCAAATGGGGCCGTCCCTATCTGAACCGCCAGTTCTTCTCATTGATCGGCGAACGCATGGCCGACGACATCCTGCTGGTGATGGCCAGGCGAAACGGGCGCTACATTGCCGGCGCCATCAATTTCATCGGGTCGGACGCGCTCTACGGCCGTAACTGGGGCTGCATCGAGGATCACCCCTTCCTGCATTTCGAGGTCTGTTATCACCAGGCCATCGATTTCGCCATCGAACGCAAGCTGAAGGTGGTCGAGGCGGGCGCGCAAGGAGAGCACAAGCTGGCGCGCGGCTATCGGCCGGTGACGATGCATTCCGCCCACTACATTTCGCATCCCGGCTTGCGCAATGCGGTTGCCGACTATCTCCAGCGCGAGCGGCGCGAAGTGGAGCGGATGAGCGGCTATCTCGAAGAACACACGCCGTTTCGCAAGGATCTCGAGGAGTAGCAGGCCCTCTGGCATGGTCGATCTCGCCCGATCGCCCGTCCCATCGTCTTGCCGGTCCGGGACGGCTTCGCTACACGGGACGCGAGGCACAATCCGGAGTGTTCGACATGGCTGAAACCGCCTATGAGACCGACAACATCTTCGCCAAGATCCTGCGCGGAGAAATTCCCTCGCACCGCGTCTACGAAGACGACGCCGTCGTCGCCTTCATGGATGTGATGCCGCAAGGACCCGGCCATACGCTGGTGGTGCCAAAAGCCCCGTCGCGCAATCTGCTCGACGCCAACCCGTCGACCTTCGGCCCGCTTTTCAACGTCGTCCAGAAAGTGGCGCGGGCAGTCAAGAAGGCGCACAATGCCGACGGCGTTACCATCCTGCAGTTCAACGAGCCGGCCTCCGGCCAGACCGTCTATCACTTGCACGTCCATGTCATTCCGCGTTTCGACGGCATCCCGTTGAAGCCGCATAGCGGCGTGATGGAGAAACCCGAAGTGCTTGCCGGGAATGCCGAGAAAATACGGGCGGCGCTGGGAAGCTGAGCCGCAACTCGTTTCGCGGGCAGGAGAAAGTCTAGCTGGCGGCTCGAGCCAACCGCTCGATCGCACCCGGCTGGGCGCCATCACGCAGGCGCTGGCGGATCGCTTGGGCGCACTGTTCAGGGCTGAGGACCGAGGTATCGACCTCAAGATCATACACGCCCGGCCGGTGCACCGCTTCCTGCCACAGACGCACGGGCAAAGGGGTGGGATCGTCCGAAGAGCCGGTGACATACCCCCTGCCCGTCCCACCGGCGGCTCGCCTTTCCATGATGATTTCAATCGGACAGCGCACGCCGACAAACAGCACCGGCAGGCCAGCAAGACGGCGCGCGCAATCGGCCAGGCAATCGAGCGGCCCCGAATAGGCATCGTGATGGCCGACATCCGTCACGACGTTCAGCCCCAGCCGGCTATGCGCCGCGATCGATTCGTAGAGGGCGGCATAAAGGCGTGGCACGAAAACTTCGAGGTCGGGACGTTCGCCGCCGGGCCGCAGCCCTATTCCCGGGCGAAGTCGCGGCGGTATGATCTGGGCATAGCTGTCGACGCCCAGATTCATCCATGCGCCATCGAAGCTTTCCTGAATGGCGCGAGCGATGCTTGATTTTCCCGACCGCGGCGCCACGTTGAGGATGACGATCTGGCCTGGCATAGCCACCCCATTGCTCAAAATGAAAAAGCCCCGTTGCCGGGGCTTTTTCGAGTGCGTGCCGATCAGCCCTTGCGGGGCAGTTGCGGGACCAGGCTGCGCTTGCCGCCGTCCTTGCCCTTGGGCTCCGGCTTCTGCGCCACGACCTTCTTGGCGGCTGGCTTCTTGGCCGCGGCCTTGGGCGGCTTCGGCGCGTCTTCCGGCTCTTCCTTCTTCGGCTTCACAGGCGCCTCGTCGGCCAGCGATTCGAGCTTCAGACCGGTCTCGCCGGTTTCCTTCTTCTCGACGGTGACGCGCACCGTGCCGCCCTTCTTGAGCTTGCCGAACAGCACCTCGTCAGCCAGCGGCTTCTTGATGTGCTCCTGGATCACACGGCCGAGCGGCCGCGCGCCCATGCGCTCGTCATAGCCCTTGTCGGCCAGCCAGGCGATCGCATCCGGCGACAGGTCGAAGGTGACGCCACGCTCGGAGAGCTGCGCCTCGAGCTGCATGACGAACTTCTGCACCACCTGATGGATGACCGGCACCGGCAGCGAACCGAACGGAATGATCGCATCGAGACGGTTGCGGAATTCCGGCGTGAACAGCCGGTTGATCGCCTCGACATCGTCGCCTTCGCGCTTGGTCGATCCGAAACCGATCGCCGCGCGCTGCGCATCGGATGCGCCCGCATTGGTGGTCATGATCAGGATGACATTGCGGAAGTCGATCTGCTTGCCGTTATGGTCGGTCAGCTTGCCGTGGTCCATCACCTGCAACAGGATGTTGAACAGGTCCGGATGCGCCTTCTCGACCTCGTCGAGCAGCAGCACGCAGTGCGGATGCTGGTCGACGCCGTCGGTGAGCAGGCCGCCCTGGTCGAAACCGACATAGCCGGGAGGCGCGCCGATCAACCGCGAAACGGTGTGGCGTTCCATGTATTCCGACATGTCGAAGCGGATCAGCTCGACGCCGAGCGAGGCAGCGAGTTGCTTGGCCACTTCCGTCTTGCCGACGCCGGTCGGACCCGAGAACAGATACGAGCCGATCGGCTTTTCCGGTTCGCGGAGGCCGGCGCGGGCCAGCTTGATCGCCGAGGTCAGCGCCGTGATGGCGGTGTCCTGACCATAGACGACGCGCTTCAGCTCGATGTCGAGGCCCTGCAGCACCTTCTCGTCATCGGCCGAAACCGTCTTCGGCGGGATGCGCGCCATGGTGGCGATCGTTGCTTCGATCTCCTTGATGCCGATGGTCTTCTTGCGCTTGGCTTCGGGCACCAGCATCTGCGAAGCACCGGTCTCGTCGATCACGTCGATCGCCTTGTCCGGCAGCTTGCGGTCGTTGATGTAGCGCGCCGACAGCTCGACCGAAGCCTTGATCGCTTCGCTCGTGTAGCGGACCTTGTGGAACTCCTCGAAATAGGGCTTCAGGCCCTTCATGATCTCGATGGCATCCTCGATGGTCGGTTCGTTGACGTCGATCTTCTGGAAGCGCCGCACCAGAGCGCGGTCCTTTTCGAAGAACTGGCGAAATTCCTTGTAGGTGGTCGAGCCGATGCAGCGGATCGCACCCGACGACAGAGCCGGCTTCAACAGGTTCGACGCGTCCATGGCGCCGCCCGAGGTGGCCCCTGCCCCGATCACGGTATGGATCTCGTCGATGAACAGTACGGCGCCCGGATAATCCTCGAGTTCCTTGACGACCTGCTTCAGCCGTTCCTCGAAATCGCCACGGTAGCGCGTGCCGGCCAGCAGCGTGCCCATGTCGAGCGCGAAGATGGTGGCGTTGTGCAGCACTTCGGGAACGTCGCCCTCGACGATGCGCTTGGCCAGGCCTTCGGCGATCGCCGTCTTGCCGACGCCTGGGTCGCCGACATAGAGCGGGTTGTTCTTGGAGCGGCGGCACAGCACCTGGATGGTGCGGTTGATCTCCGACTCGCGGCCGATCAGCGGATCGATCTTGCCGGCCTTGGCCTTGTTGTTGAGGTTGACGCAATAAGCGGTCAGCGCATCCTGCTGCTGCTTTTTCTTGCCGCCTTCCTCCTGCGGCTCGGCGCCGTTCTGGCCGCCCTGCTCGTCATCGGCGCCACGCGGCGAGCGCGTCTCCGATGCGCCCGGACGCTTGGCGATGCCGTGCGAGATGTAGTTGACAGCGTCGTAGCGCGTCATCTGCTGTTCCTGCAGGAAATAGGCGGCGTGGCTTTCGCGCTCGGCGAAGATGGCGACGAGCACGTTGGCGCCCGACACTTCCTCGCGGCCCGACGACTGCACATGGATCACCGCGCGCTGGATGACGCGCTGGAAGCCGGCGGTCGGCTTGGAATCCTCGTCGTAGCCGGTGACCAGATTGTCGAGCTCGGTGTCGATATAGGTCAGAACAGTGTGCTTCAGCTCGTCGAGATCGACGTTGCAGGCGCGCATGACGGCGGCCGCCTCGGTGTCGTCGATCAACGCGAGCAGCAGATGTTCAAGGGTTGCGTATTCATGGTGCCGCTCGTTGGCGAGCGTCAGCGCCTGGTGAAGCGCCTTTTCCAGGCCTTGGGAGAAAGCCGGCATGTTACCTCACTTCTTCTCCATCACGCATTGCAGCGGATGCTGATTCTGTCGGGCGAAATCCATGACCTGAGACACTTTGGTCTCGGCCACCTCGAATGTATAGACCCCGCACTCGCCCACTCCATGATTGTGAACATGAAGCATGATGCGTGTGGCGGCTTCGCGGTCCTTCTGGAAAAAACGCTCCAGCACGTGAACCACGAACTCCATGGGAGTGTAGTCGTCGTTGAGGATGAGGACCCGGTAAAGGCTGGGCTTCTTGGTCTTGGTTTTGGTGCGCGTGATGACGGCCGTCCCGCGGCCGGCCTCATTGCCGTCGCCGCCGCCGTTTTGCATCCGCGCCACTTGTCTCATGGCAGTCAAACCGATCGTCACGTAATCCTGCCTCTTCGAATCCCCATGCGAGTTCAACATGTAGGTGTTCGATGGACGATTTTAAGCCCTTCTGGTTAGCTGACAATATGGCTAGGTGACCAAACTTGGCGGATTTTCGCAATCGTGAAGCGCCACGCCGCCGCAAACCGGAAATTAGCACGAAAAAACCCGGCCGCGTTTCCGCGACCGGGTTTTGCCTCGGGCCCAAAGGGGGCCGGATCTGAAACTATCGGGCGAAATTACTTCGCCTTGGCAACGATCGATTCGAACGGCTTGTAGGCTTCCTTGGCGAGTTCGGCGTAGAGATCGCCGATCTTGGTGGCCTCGGCAACGAACGCCTCGTAGGACTGCTTGGCGTATTCGGACTGGATCTCGATCGCCTTGTCCAGCGACTTGGCCGAAAACAGCTTCTCGAAAGCCGCGCTGCCGGCTTCGAAGCTCTTCTTGGTGTATTCACCGGCCTCGGTGGCGATCGCCTGAGCGCCCTTGGAGAGCGACGCGAAGCTCTTCAAACCGGTGTCGGCGAATTCCTTGCCGTATTTGCTGAAGTCCTCATAGGTCTGGGTCATTTCACGATTCCCTTGACGGTTGAGGCGTCCTTCTTCGGGGCGCCCTTGTGCAATGCACTAGAGTATATTGTGCGCCGCACAAAAGTCAACATTTCGCCGCCGAGCGGCGCCCGCCTGCGCAGGCAATGGCTAAAAATCAAATAAAGTGCGTTTCAAGCCCGAAGAAAATGGTGAACGCGGCGGTTACCATAAACGGATTGGTAACGCTGCCCCGTTAGCTTGGCTGAAAGTGAGGCAGGACCCTTTGCCGCCTCCAACGCAACGAAGAATTCAAGGGAAATATCAGTGCGTAAGGCGTTGTTGGGCATCGTTTCCAAATCCACCTTCCCCCTCAAAGCGATGATGGTCTTCGCCCTGGCGATGACGTTCGTGTGCGCCGACGTTGCCTCCTCGCTGGCAGCGCGGCCGGCGGCCATCGTCGTGGACGCCAAGACGGGCAAGGTGCTCTACTCCGCGGATGCCAACGGCAGGCGCTATCCGGCGTCGCTGACCAAGATGATGACGCTCTATCTGACCTTCGAAGCGATGGCGAAGGGCAAGATCAGCCGGAACACGCCTGTCGTGTTTTCCGCCAAGGCCTCCGCCGAGGCGCCGACGAAACTCGGCGTGAAGCCGGGCGGTTCGGTCTCCGTCGAAACCGCGATCCTGTCGATCGTCACCAAGTCCGCGAACGACTCGGCCACCGCACTTGGTGAAATGATTGGCGGCGATGAAACCACTTTTGCCCGCATGATGACCGCCAAGGCGCGGCAGCTCGGCATGAACGGCACTGTCTTCCGCAACGCCAACGGCCTGCCCGACCCCGGCCAGTTCACCACCGCGCGCGACATGGCGACGCTCGGCATCGCGCTGCGGGAGCATTTTCCCCAGTATTACGGCTACTTCTCGCAGCGTTCCTTTCTCTATGGCCGCCAGCGCATCAACGGCCACAACCGTCTGCTCGGACGCATCAAGGGTGTCGACGGCATCAAGACCGGCTACACCCGTGCCTCCGGCTTCAACCTCGTCTCATCCGTGGCCGACGGCAACCGCCGCCTCGTCGCCGTTGTCATGGGCGGCACGTCGGGCGGCAGCCGCGACAACCAGATGGCATCGTTGATCAACACCTACCTGCCGAGGGCCTCGACCCGCGGTGGCGGCGACCTGGTCGCCAAGGCCGACAGCAGCAACCCGGTCAAGGCCCTTGCCAAGGTTCTCCTGCCCAAGCATGACGCGCCGACCCCGGACGACAAGCCGGTCGCGGTGGCCAGCGCCGATGACGCCGTCGCCGACGACGCAACGGTTGCCGAGGACGACGATGCCGACAGCAATGCCCAGGCCGAAGCACCCACGCTGGTCGCCCCGGCCAAGAAGGTGAAGACGGTCATCGTCTCCGCCCCCAAGGTCGCCACCGCGCAGGTCGTGGCCGCCTATGCCGAGCCGACGCAGGCTGCCGTGCCGACGCCAACCGTCGATCCGGTCAACACCGCTTCGGTGCCGTCGGGCTGGGCCATCCAGGTCGCCTCTTCGCCGAAGCAGTCGGAAGCCCAGGCCGTCCTCGACAAGACCAGCAAGCAGGCGCCGAAGGCGCTCGCGGACGCTTCCGGCTTCACCGTCGCGTTCGACAAGGATGGCGTCACCTACTACCGCGCCCGTTTCGGCGGCTTTGGCTCGAAAGACGCAGCCTGGAAGGCCTGTACCGCTTTGAAGAAGAAGAAAATCGAGTGCTACGCCGTCCAGCAGTAGGGCGGCGTGGAAGCATCTCCCGGAAAATTTCTGCGTCGAAGGAGACTAGTTGTGATTGGAGAGCAAGACGTCCTTGGCTTCGTTGATTCGCGCCGCCAGGAAAGACGTGCCGCCGATATCGGGGTGCAGGCGCTGCATCAGGCGGCGGTGCGCCTTGCGGACATCCGCCGCGGCGGCCCCCGCTTCAAGACCAAGGACCTTGTAGGCCTCCTCCTTAGTCATGGCGCCCGGACCTGGCGCAACACCCAGCCCTTCGCCACCGTTCGTCTCAGTGTTTTTGCGCCAGACGGGAAATCTGCCGTCAAGATACGTCTCTAGCAACTGGCGGCTCTCCGCATCGGCGGAGAGTTCGCTGTAGAGATGCTGCAACTCCGCAAGGCCCATAGCGCCGAGCATCTTGCCGTCGTGGCGGCCGGCCAGAACCAGCCCTTCCAGGCCACCGGTATCGTGATCCAGCTCCATTTCGAGCGCTGCCGTCCGCACCGTTGAGCGTTTTCCCGGCGCCAGCCTGGCATCAGGCCGGTTCGTACGCGTGGCGGCATACCAGCCGATCGCCGCGAACAGCATGACGCCGCCGATTCCGCTTCGGCCGACCAGAAGCACGGCGGCGCCCACCAGCGCCAGCAGGATGGGTCCCAGTGTTCTCATGCCGGTCGCCAGCCGGGCCGGATCGGCCCGCAGGAAGGCCGAGGCTACGCCCAGGAGCACCAGCAGCAATGCGACCAGACCGATAATTGCGCCTAACATTTCCCACCGCCCCGCAGATGCCCTGTCCACCTGGACAGCCGCGTGATGTCATCCAACACTTTTTCTGCGCCGGAATGATGGCTTTCACCGGGACAAGACGAGAACCGCCACGCCGGATGGCTTTCCAGCCCTTTGACCCTTGTCGGCTTCGCCAGCTTTTCATTGCGCATGAATTTCAAGATGTGGCGCTGTCGCGCCGCTTGCAAGTCCAGTGCGAAGCAAGATGGAGGGCCAGAAAAGCCCGCGCCAAAACAGCCGGCGCCTGCGCGCGACGGGCTACAGCAAGCCGAGATCGGCAAGCTCGCGCCTGAGTTTCGGCGGCATCTCGACCAGTCCCGCCTTGCCTTTGCCGAGATCAGGTGGTGCATCCGATGGTTTCAAATAGCGCCAACCCTGGAAGGCCCGGCGCGGCTGCCAGTCGGTGCGCACGACATGCGGATCGAGCATCAGGTGGCAGCGGCCGATGCCCTCGTCGTCAATGAACGGCCGGATCTCGGTGATCAACTGCCGGCATTGCACATTGCCCTTGATCACCCAGTAGAGCGAACCGCCATCGGTGACCTCGGCGCCGCGCGTCGGCACCATGCGGGTGGTGTGCCAGTGTTCGGCCGGCTCGCCGGCCCGGCGCCGTTCGTCGAGACGGAACTCGATCCATTCCTCGAGATCCTCGACGCTGTCGCAGCCGACGCACAGTTTTAGGAGATTGAGAGCCATTCGCCAAGGTTAGTCCGGAGCGCCGGGACGTCAACGGCCTGAGGGGAACTTCTCCACAGTGCCAAGCGTTGCTCAGCACTCAACGACATTGACGGCGAGACCGCCGAGGCTGGTTTCCTTGTACTTCTCGTTCATGTCGAGACCGGTCTGGCGCATGGTCTCGATCGCCGCGTCGAGCGGCACGAAATGGACGCCGTCGCCCTTGATCGCCAGCGACGCTGCCGTCACCGCCTTGACGGCGCCGAGCGCATTGCGCTCGATGCACGGCACCTGGACCAGCCCGCCGACCGGATCGCAAGTCATGCCGAGATGGTGTTCGAGCGCGATTTCGGCGGCATTTTCGACTTGCTCGGGTGTGCCGCCCATGACGGCGCACAGGCCGGCCGCGGCCATCGCCGAAGCGGATCCGACCTCGCCCTGACAGCCGACCTCGGCACCCGAGATCGACGCATTGCTCTTGATGATGCCGCCGACGGCGGCAGCCGTCAGCAGGAAGTCGCGAATGCCGGGCTGGTCGGCCTCGGGGTGGAAATGCAACCAGTAGCGCAGTACTGCCGGCAGCGTGCCGGCCGCACCGTTGGTCGGCGCGGTGACGACGCGGCCGCCGGCGGCATTCTCCTCGTTGACCGCCATGGCGTAGATCGAAAGCCAGTCGTTGGCGAGCAGCGGATTTGGCCGGTTCTGCTGCCACTGTTCCTGCAGTTTGTCGTGCAACTGCCGGGCCCGGCGCCGTACCTTCAACCCGCCCGGCATGATGCCGTCCTGCGACAGGCCACGGTCGATACAGCTCTTCATCGCCCCCCAGATGGCGTCGAGGCCGGCGTCGAGTTCCTCGCGCGACATCTGCGTTTCCTCGTTGACGCGCTTCATCTCGGCGATGGAAAGCCCGCTCTTGGCCGCCATCTTCAGCATCTCGACGGCGTTCTTGAAGGGATAAGGCACTTTCTTGCCTTCGGATGTCACCGACCCTTTGGCCTTCATGCGCTGCAGCTCTTCTTCCGACACCACGAAGCCGCCGCCGATCGAATAGTAGATGCGCTTGAGCAGCAGGCGGCCGCCGGCGTCATAGGCATGGAACGCCATGCCGTTGGCGTGGCCGGTAAGCGGTGTCTTGCGGTCGAGCACCAGATCCGTGGCCGGGTCGAAATGGTAGGACGGGTGACCTGGCGGTGAAATCATCTTGTCGGCGGTGATGCGGCTGATGATGCCGTCGGCCTGGTCCGGATCGACGGTTTGCGGGGTCTGGCCGGCAAGGCCGAGGATGACGGCGCGGTCGCTGCCATGGCCGATGCCCGTATAGGCGAGCGAGCCATGCAGGCTGGCGCCGATTCGGGCGACCTTGGCGCCGGCGGGCCGCGGCCAGTCGTCGCCCGCGACCTCGTCGAGAAACCGACGCGCGGCCGTCATCGGCCCCATCGTGTGCGAGCTCGAGGGGCCGATGCCGATCTTGAACAGGTCGAAAACCGAAAGGAACACGCTGTCTCCTGGAGTGGCGTCTAGGACTCTACATATAGGAAATCCAAGGAATGTTTCCGCTCTTTTGACGGTCGCGGCGCAGCGCCTGCCGACCTTGTTTGCTCCGGCAGCGACATTGCTGCCGATCGCGGGAGCCGGCATCGAAGCAACCACGCTGGATGTGATAAATTCAGCCCATGGGCGATTCCTTCTATCTTTCGATGGCTGACTTCGGGGCGCTGGCCTTCTTCCTGATCGCGTGGCTGCTGCACACGCTCGCCTCGGACGGCAAGCTGGTCAGCCGCATGTCACTGACGACGGCGATGAATGCGCAGCGCGAGGCCTGGATGCGCACCATGGCCGAGCGCGAAATCCGCATCGTCGACACCGCCATCATGAGCGGTCTGCAGCAGGGAACCGCCTTCTTTGCCTCCAGTTCATTGATCGCGCTCGGCGGCTGCTTTGCCTTGCTCGGCGCGTCCGACCGGGTGCTGGAAGTGCTGAGCAACCTGCCGCTCGGCGGCGCGCCATCGCGCCCGGCCTTTCAGATCAAGGTGCTGGGACTGGTGCTGATCCTCGCCTTCTCCTTCTTCAAATTCGGCTGGGCCTACCGGCTGTTCAACTATTGCTCGATCCTGATCGGCGCGGTGCCGATCCCGCATGGCGAAGCCTCGCGCAATCCGGTCACGGAAACCGCGGTTTGGCGCGCGGCGCAGATGAACATGCTGGCCGGCAAGCATTTCAACTCGGGCCTGCGCGGCGTGTTCTTCTCGATCGGCTATCTCGGCTGGTTCGTCGATCCGGTGGTGTTCGTGCTGTCGACGCTTCTGCTGCTGGCCGTGCTGGTGCGGCGCCAGTTCTTCTCGGCGGCGCGGCGCGCCGTCATCGGTCAGCCGCCCGGTCCTGGGAAAGGCTGATCGATGCGGCCGGAAAGCCAATAGGCGAAAAGCCCGATCCATTCGCGGAGCGCTAAGGTGGTGTTCTGCACGGAATCGATCGCATTGTCGCGAAACAAGCCGACACCTTCCTTGCCGGAGGTGTGATAGTCGACCGGCCATGGGACGGTTGGAAAACCAGCCTTGTCGAACAGCGCCTTGGCCCGCGGCATATGGAAGGCGGAGGTCACCAGCAGCCAGGTCTCGCCCGGCTTCGGGTCGACAAGTTTGCGGCTGAAGACCGCATTTTCATAGGTGTTGCGGGACTTGTCCTCCAGGACAAGACGATCGGCCGATACACCGAGCGGAACGAGCAGGCGGGACGCGGTGTCGGCGTCCCCCTCGGCGTCGATGAAAAACGCGCCGTGACCGCCTGATACAACCACCTTGGCCTGTGGGAAACGCCGGGCGAGGATTGCGGTCTCGACCATGCGATCGCCGCTGCTGCTCAGTTCATAGCCGCCGCGCGCGAAGTTGATGGCGCCCTCGAAGCCGCCGCCGAGCACGACGATGCCATCAACCTTTTGAGGCAGCGGCGGGCGCGCAAAGCGCTCCTCGAGCGGGTTGAGCATCATCGCGCCAAGCGACGTCCAGGTTGAGAGCGCCAGGATCAGAAACGCCAGGACACTGCCGGTGACGGCCAGCCGCCGCCGGCCGATCAGCCCGGCAATCAACCCGGCCAGAAGCAGGAAAATCGTCAGGTTGAGCGGCTGGATGAAGAACCAGAAGACCTTGGAAAGATAGAAGAACATCGCTCACCCCTTCAGATGATCGATACCCTTACCACCACTTCTCAGGCTGAAATGTGCCGGCGGCTTGCTCGATGACGGCGGCAGTCTGGAACAGCGTTTCTTCCTCAAACGGCCGGCCGATGAGCTGCAGCCCGAGCGGCAGGCCCTTGGGGTCGAGGCCGGCAGGCACGGCGATGCCCGGCAGGCCGGCCATGTTCACGGTGACCGTGAAAATGTCGTTGAGGTACATTTTCACCGGATCGGCGGCCATGTCCTCATCGGCGATGCCGAAGGCGGCGGACGGCGTCGCCGGGGTCAGGATGACATCGACGCCGGCGGCGAACACATTTTCGAAGTCGCGCTTGATCAAATTGCGCACCTTCTGCGCCTGCAGGTAGTAGGCGTCGTAATAGCCTGCCGACAGCACATAGGTGCCGATCATGATGCGGCGCTTGACCTCGCGGCCGAAACCGGCGGCGCGGGTCTTTTCATACATCTCGACAATGTCCTTGCCCGGCACGCGCAGGCCGTAGCGAACGCCGTCATAGCGCGCCAGGTTGGACGAAGCCTCGGCGGGCGCCACGATGTAGTAGGCCGGCAGCGCGTATTTCGTATGCGGCAGGGAAATGTCGACGATCTCGGCGCCGGCATCCCTGAGCCAGGCAATGCCCTTCTGCCACAGCGCCTCGATCTCTTCCGGCATGCCGTCGACGCGGTATTCCTTGGGAATGCCGACCTTCATGCCCTTGATCGGCTTGCCGATCGCAGCCTCATAGTCCGGCACCGGCCGGTCGACGGAAGTGGTGTCCTTCGGATCGACCGAGGCCATCGATTTGAGCAGGATCGCGGCGTCGCGCACGTCGCGCGCGATCGGGCCGGCCTGGTCGAGCGACGAGGCGAAGGCGACGATGCCCCAGCGCGAGCAGCGGCCATAGGTCGGCTTGATGCCGACCGTGCCGGTGAAGGCGGCCGGCTGGCGGATCGAGCCGCCCGTATCGGTCGCCGTCGCGCCGGCGCACAGGAACGCCGAGACGGCGGTTGCCGAGCCGCCGGAAGAGCCGCCCGGCACCAGCTGCGCATTGTCCAGGGTGCGCTGGGTTTTCGTGCCGCCGGCCGAGACGAAGCCGCCATCGCCCTGATGCGTCGTCGGCATCACCACCGTGTCGAGCCGCGAACGCCGCCACGGGTTGATGACCGGGCCATAATAAGATGTCTCGTTGGACGAGCCCATGGCGAACTCATCCATGTTGAGCTTGCCGAGCATGACCGCGCCATCCGCCCACAGATTGGCGGTGACGGTCGATTCGTAGCGAGGCTTGAAGCCGTCGAGCACATGGCTGCAGGCCTGGGTGTGGACGCCTTCGGTGCCGAACAAATCCTTGATGCCCAGCGGAATGCCTTCCAGCGCACCGCCCTCGCCCTTGACCAGCCTGGCGTCGGACGCCTTGGCCATGTCGCGCGCTCTGTCGCCGGTCACCGCGACATAGGCATTGAGCGCCTGATTGGCGCGATCGATCGCCGAAAGATAAGCCTCGGTGATCTCGGTCGCGGTGATTTCCTTGCCGCGCAGCTTGGCGCGGGCCTGCGAAATCGTCAGTCTGGTCAGGTCGCTCATCAAAGGCTCTTTTCGTAAAACACCGACCACTTGGAATCGGGATAATCCAGCACCGGGCCGCAGCGCGAAAACCCGGCACGTTCGTAGACGGTCCAGGCGGCGGGATGGCGGTCTCCCGTCTCCAGCACCAGCCGCTTCAGTCCTTCCTGCCTCGCCAGTGCCTCGACGCGCTCAACGATGCTGGCGCCGATTTTCTGCCCGCGATGCGAAGGCCGTGTATACATGCGCTTGACCTCGCCAATGGCACCGCCATGGCGCTTCAGCGCGCCACAACCGATGGCGATGCCATTGTCGCGGGCGATGAAAACGGTCGTGTCCTGGCCGGCCATCTGCTCGACGGTCAGATGATAGCAGTGCTCCGGCGGCGTCAATTCGAGCAAGGTTTCGTTGAGTTCCTTGACCAGGCCGCGCACATCGTCCTGCAACGGTGTCTCGATGGCGATCTCGATTGCCATCGGCGCCCTACTCCACGACCTTCGGCACGAGGAAGAAATTCTCTTCGGTCGCCGGGGCGTTGGCGACGATGTCGGCCGCCTTGCTGCCGTCGGTGACGACGTCCCGGCGCTTCTTCATCTCCATCGGCGTCACCGAGGTCATCGGCTCGACGCCGGAAACATCGACCTCGTTCAGCTGCTCGACGAAGCCCAGTATGGCGTTCAGTTCGCCGGTCATGCGCTCGGCATCTTCTTCGCTCACCGCAATGCGGGCGAGACGCGCGACGCGCTTCACAGTCTGAAGATCAACGGACATAGATTTTGCCTCGGGAAAACCAGTCCGGGCTATAGCGGCGCCGCGCGCGCGGCGCAACATGCATCATGCGAGAGGCCAGGCGTGATGGTGGCCTGGCTTCTTGGCCATCGGTCCAACGACAAGTCTATGGCAGGCCGTGCACGGAAAGCACGACGTTGCCGGCATCGATCAGCGTCTGCAGCGTATCATTCCTGGCCTGCGCGCAGAGTTCCTCGGACTGCAGGTAGACGCCTTCGATGAAGTCATCCGCGGCGAGCGCGGGCGATGACAAACATCGAAGTTCCTCGGACTGCAGGTAGACGCCTTCGATGAAGTCATCCGCGGCGAGCGCGGGCGATGACAAACATCGACACACAAAGAGATCGCCCCAACGCCATGGATTTGTTCCGCTTTGACTGTTTCTAGATCGTAATCGTTTCACCGATTTTCGGCAACGCGACCTTCACACCGGACCCTTCGAGGCCGGCCTCGAATTTCTCGGGCGTCGGATCGATCATCGGAAACGTGCCGAAATGGCAAGGGACGACCGTGTCGAACTTGAAGAAGCGCCGGCAGGCAAGTGCCGCCACCGCGCCGCCCATGGTGAAACGATCGCCGATCGGCACGATGCCGATCTTCGGCTCATGCAATTCGTTGATCAGCGCCATGTCGGAAAAGATGTCGGTATCGCCCATATGGTAGAGCGTCGGGTCTTCCGGGAAATGCAGGACCAGCCCGCCCGGATTGCCGAGATAGACGTTCTTGCCGCCGTCTTCGCCAAACGAGGAAGAGTGCAGCGCCTGGACGAAAGTGGTGGTGAAGCCGCCGCAGTCGACCGTGCCGCCGATATTGCCGGGATTGATCTTGCTGCCGTCGGCGCCCTTGCCGACCAGATACATGCAGATCTCGAAATTGGCGACCAGCTGCGCGCCGCTCTTGCCGAGCACTTCCAGCGCGCCGCTGATGTGATCGCTGTGTCCATGCGTCAGCAGGACATGCGTGATCCCTTCCGCCGGCCCTTCCCAGCCGCCCGTCCATGACGGGTTGCCGATCAGATAGGGATCGATAAGGATCTTGGCGTCGCCTGTGTCGATACGGAAGGCCGAATGGCCGTACCAGGTCAGTTTCATGAAATCCATTCCTCGATTATTGCCGGGCCAGAGGATAAAACGCCGATGGCCCCGATATCAAAGGGTATAGTGCCCGTCGCGCATCCGGAAGGATGCACGCTGCTGAAAAAGACAAGGGAAAACCGTTGGCTATCATCACGATTGAGCAATTGCCGGCATGGCTCGCCGATGGCAGGACGCTGGCGGGGCTCGATCTCGGCGACAAGACGATCGGCGTCGCGGTTTCCGACCGGGGATTCGCCTTCGCTCACCCGCGCCCGGTCATCATGCGGAAGAAATTCTCGCTCGATGCCGCCGTGCTTCTGGCCTTGCTGAAGAAGGAGAATGTCGGCGCGGTGGCGATCGGACTGCCGATCAACATGGATGGGTCGGAAGGTCCGCGCGCGCAGAAATCGCGCGCCTTCGTGCGCAACATGGCGCAGCTGAGTGACATGCCCTTCGTGTTCTGGGACGAAAGGCTGTCGACCGTGGCGGCCGAGAGGACGCTGATCGAGATGGATTTCTCGCGCGCCAAACGTGCCGGCAAGATCGATTCGGCGGCCGCGGCCTTTATTCTGCAGGGAGTCTTGGACCGGCTTCAGTCGCTCGGGTCAGGCGATCGAACGGAATTGGGCGGTCAAGCGGAACCGGGCCCGACCGACGCCGATTGACCCAGTCCAGAATTTCGCTGCGACGGCGAAAAGCCCATATCGCCATAAGCAGAAATCCGTCGAAGATGCAGGCCTTCGCCACCATCCCCGGGATGATGGCCGGATCGATGCCGAGCATCTGGCCATAGAGCTGGAACACGAAATCGTGCAGCTGCCGGGTCAGCATCACATAGCCGAAATTCATGTCGTTGAGCGACAAATAGAACCAGCCCCAGAACAGCGCCATCGGGGCCGCCCACAATGCGAAGATATAGCGCATCAGCGGCCTCCCTTCCCGTTCGGTCCGGTCCGGCCCGATATAAGCGAAAGCAGCGAATTATGGGCCGCTGCCTTCGCCATACTGTGCGCCGTGGCGCGAAAATCAGCGTCATCCGAGGCGGCCGCGGAGCGCCGCTCGGCGAGCATCGCGACATAGGAGGCCAGGAGCGCCGCCAATTGCACCGCAACGACCATGAACAGCCCGTTGATGCCTTGCGCGGCGCCACCAATCAGGATCATCGACAGGACGCCGGACGCGGAAATGAAGGCGATGCGAACGACGCTGTCGGCGCCCAGACTGGCCCTATCGTTGATCAGCGTATCGACAAAGGCCCAAAAGAACAGCACTGCCACGACCAGCAAGGCGATCGCCAGCGGCGCGACCACGACGACGTTCTGCAGATCGACGAACCGGGCGCTCTCGACGGTCACTCCAAGCACGCCGAGGGCTGCCGTCACGCCGCGGTCTCCATCGATGCAGATCAGCGCCAGCAGGGCGAAGACAATCGCCCAGTGCACAGACAGAAAGGAGGTCAGTACGTGTCGCATCGTGGTTCCTGCTTCGGCAGGAATGACAGTGGGCTTTGCCGCCCGCCGCCGCAATGGAAACCATTTGTTAAGGTTAACGGCGATACACAGGAGGCACCCACTGTTCTCGGATGCGCTCAACTGATCGAAGAATCGGGCGATGCGGCCGCTCTCGGCTCAGTTCACCGGCGGATAGAGCGTGTCGATGATCATGCGCGCGTCATGGCGCGAATCGATCATGCCGTAGGTGTTGCGCCACTGGCCGGCCAGGCGGGTCTCGACGAAGGCATCGGCAATCCGCCCTGCCCCCAGCCGACGCAGCTCCGCCGCGGCGGCCGACAATGCCAGTTGTTCGGTCAGCAGCCGTGCCGAGCCCTCGTCGGTCGAAGCCACCTGCATCGCCGCCTTCAACACGCCGATCGTGCCGCGCCCACCGGCTCCGAGGTCGCGGTCGATGCCGGCCAGCACCTCTTCGAACAGGCCGGGCGCGCGCCCGAGCACGCGCAGCACGTCGAGCGCCATGACATTGCCCGATCCTTCCCAGATCGCATTGACAGGCGCTTCGCGATAATAGCGGGCGAGCGGCGCCTCCTCGACATAGCCATTGCCGCCGAGACACTCCATCGCCTCGTAGAGCAGCGGCGGCGCGATCTTGCACACCCAGTATTTGACGACCGGCGTCATGGCGCGGGCAAACGCCGCTTCGCCGCGATCGCTCGCCGCCTCGTCGAAGGAGCGCGCCAGCCGGAACGACAGAGCGGTCGCGGCGGCAACATCCAGCGCCATGTCGGCCAGCACGCGCTGCATCAGCGGCTGTTCGATCAAGGTAGAGCCGAACACCTGGCGATGGCGGGCATGATGAACCGCTTCCGCCAGCCCTGCCCGCATGATCGCCGAGGACGCCACGGCGCAATCGAGCCGGGTCAAGGTCACCATGTCCATGATCGTCTTCACGCCGGCGCCGGGCTCGCCGACCATCTCGCCGATGGCGTTGACGAACTCGACCTCGGAAGAGGCGTTGGAGCGGTTGCCGAGCTTGTCCTTCAGCCGCTGGAAGCGGAAACCGTTGCCCGACCCGTCGCCGAGGACCCGCGGCACGAGGAAGCACGACAACCCTTCCGGCGCCTGCGCCAGCACCAGGAAAGCGTCCGACATCGGTGCCGACATGAACCATTTGTGGCCGGTCAGGCGATAGAAGCCGCTGCCGGCGCGCTCGGCCCTCGTCACATTGGCGCGCACATCCGTGCCGCCCTGTTTTTCGGTCATGCCCATGCCGAGCGTCAGCCCGGTCTTCTCGACCGGCGGCTTCTGGCTCTGGTCGTATTTGCGCGTCGTCACGCGCGGCGCCCATTCGCGAAACAGCTTTGGGCTGGCCATCAACGCCGCCAGCGAGGCGCTGGTCATGGTGATGGGGCAGAGATGCCCGGTCTCGAGTTCGGCGGTCAGGTAGAAACGGGCGGCGCGCACCTGGTGGCGGCGGCCGATCTCCGCGTCACCATTTTCCCAAACCGAGGAATGCAACCCGATCGCCACCGAGCGGCGCATCAAGGCGTGGTAGGCGGGGTGGAACTCGACGAGGTCGATGCGCCGTCCCTGGCGGTCATGGGTCCTGAGCTTCGGCGTCTCGACATTGGCCAGGCGCGCCAGCTCCTGCGCCTCCTGCGTCAGGACGAAACGGCCGAGACCGTCGAGGTCCTTGCGCACCGGGTCGGAAAAGCGCTCGGCAAGCTGGATCAGCAACGGATCGCCTCGCCAGGCGTTGCCGCCCGTCAGCGGCGGCGGCTGGTTCGTCACGTCGTCGGTCACAATTCGTCCCTATCGTCGGAAAGCCACGAATCCGGGGCCATCGGCTAGATATAGCCAAGCGTTGCCGCGTGCGCGACGAAAATACCGGGGAGAAAGGCGCCAATCCAAAGCTGGTGCTTGCGGGCGCAAAATCCGCACCCTATAGCAGCGCCTTGAGATGACCGACGCTTCGTCCCTGCCACTCTACCCTCACCGCCATCTTCTGGGCATCAGCGACCTTTCGCCCGCCGACATCGAGCTGTTGCTCGACCGGGCGGACCGGGCCGTCGCGATTTCGCGGCAGTCCGAGAAAAAGACCTCGACGCTGCGCGGCCGCACCCAGATCAATCTTTTCTACGAGGCCTCGACCCGCACGCAGTCCTCGTTCGAGCTGGCTGGAAAGCGGCTCGGCGCCGATGTCATGAACATGTCGGTGGCAAGTTCTTCGGTGAAGAAGGGCGAAACGCTCATCGACACGGCGATGACCCTGAACGCCATGCGGCCCGATATCTTGATCATCCGCCATCAGTCGGCGGGTGCCGCCGCCCTGCTGGCGCAGAAAGTCGGCTGCTCGGTGGTCAATGCCGGCGACGGCGCGCATGAACACCCGACCCAGGCGCTGCTCGATGCGCTGACCATCCGCCGCGCCAAGGGGCCGTTGTCGAAATTGATCGTGGCGATCTGCGGTGACATCCTGCATTCGCGCGTGGCGCGCTCCAACATCATGCTGCTCAACGCGCTTGGCGCGCAGGTGCGCGTGGTGGCGCCTTCGACGCTGCTGCCGTCCGGCATCGAAAAGATGGGCGTCATCGTCACGCGCTCGATGGCCGAAGGCCTCAAGGACGCCGACGTGGTGATGATGCTGCGCCTGCAGCGCGAGCGCATGGAAGGCGCCTTCGTGCCTTCGGTGCGCGAATATTTCCGCTATTTCGGCCTCGACGCCGAAAAGCTGAAGGCCGCCAAGGACGACGCGCTGGTGATGCATCCCGGCCCGATGAACCGCGGCGTCGAAATCGCCTCGGAAATAGCCGACGGCCCGCAAAGCGTGATCCAGGAGCAGGTGGAGATGGGCGTTGCCGTGCGCATGGCGGTGATGGAAGCGCTGCTCGATCCCCGTCGTAATCAAGAGGGCCGCAATCAAGAGGGCCGCGGCGCATGAGCACGACAGTCTTTGAACGCGCCCGCATCGTCGACCCCTCGCGCGGCCTCGACGAAGTCGGCTCCGTCATCGTCGAGGGCCGCAAGATCGTTGCCGCCGGCAAAGCGGCGTTGAACCAGGGCGCGCCCGATGGCGCCACGACAATCGATTGCGCCGGCAAGGCGATCATTCCCGGATTGATCGATGGCCGCGTCTTTATCGGCGAGCCGGGCGGCGAACATCGCGAAACCATCGCTTCGGCAAGCGTCGCCGCGGCCGCCGGCGGCGTCACCTCCGTCGTCATGATGCCTGATACCGATCCGGTGATCGACAATGTAGCGCTGGTCGAGTTCGTACTGCGCACCGCCAAGGACACGGCGATCGTCAACATCTTCCCGGCGGCGGCGATCACCAAGGGGCTCGACGGCCGCGAGATGACCGAGTTCGGCCTGCTGCGCGAGGCCGGCGCCGTCGCCTTCACCGATGGCCGACACACCATCTCCAGTTCACTGGTGATGCGCCGCGCGCTCACCTATGCCCGCGATTTCGGCGCCACCATCGTGCACGAGACGCAGGATGCAGATCTCGGTTCGTCAGGTGTGATGAATGAAGGCCTGTACGCCAGCTGGCTCGGCCTTTCCGGCATTCCGCGTGAGGCCGAATCGATCCCGCTCGAGCGCGATCTGGCTTTGGCGCGACTGACGCGCGGCTCCTATCACGCGGCCAAGATTTCGACGGCGATGGCCGCAAACGCCGTGACGCGCGCCAAAGCCGATGGCGCTGATGTGACATCGGGCGTGTCGATCCACAACCTGTCGCTCAATGAAAACGATGTCGGTGAGTACCGCACCTTCTTCCGCCTGACGCCGCCGTTGCGCGCCGAGGAAGACCGGCTGGCGATGATCGAGGCGGTCAGGGACGGCACGGTCGACATCATCGTCTCCTCGCACGATCCGCAGGATGTCGACACCAAGCGCCTGCCCTTCGCCGATGCCGCGGCCGGCGCCATCGGGGTGGAGACGCTGCTGGGTGCCGCCTTGCGGCTCTACCACAATGGCGACGTGCCCTTGCTGCGGCTGGTCGGAGCGCTGTCCACCGCGCCGGCAAGGCTGTTCGGACTGCCCGGTGGCACGCTGAAGCCGGGCTCAGTCGCCGACCTCGCGCTCGTCGATCTCGACGAACCCTGGATCGTCAGCGAAAGCGGCATCCGCTCGCGCTCGAAAAACACCTGCTTCGAAGGCGCGCGCCTGCAAGGCAAGGTCTTGCAAACGCTGGTCGCGGGCCGCACAGTGTTCTCGGCATAGACCGGCAACGGGCGTCGCGCCTGACCGGGCTGAGCTGGGGGAAATGCGGGGAAACAATGACTTACGGCCTGATCCTGGCGCTGGTATTCGGCTACCTCTTAGGCTCGATTCCGTTCGGGCTGCTGCTGACCCGCGCCGCCGGCCTTGGTGATGTGCGCAAGATCGGCTCCGGCAATATCGGCGCCACCAACGTCCTGCGCACCGGCAACAAGGGCCTGGCCGCCGCGACCTTGCTGCTGGATGCGCTGAAGGGCACAGCCGCTGTTCTGATTGTTGGCCATTTCGCGCCGGAAACGGCTGTCTGGGCCGGCCTCGGCGCCTTTCTCGGTCATCTCTTCCCGGTCTGGCTTGGCTTCAAGGGCGGCAAGGGCGTCGCGACCTATCTCGGGGTGCTGATCGGCCTTGCCTGGCAGGTGGCGCTGATCTTCGCCATCATCTGGCTGGCGATGGCATTCCTGTTCCGCTACTCGTCGCTTGCGGCACTTGCAGCGGCCGTCATCGTGCCGATAGCCCTCTACTTTATGAGCGCACCGCAGATTGCCGTTCTGTTCGTGGTGATGAGCATCATCGTCTTGATCAAGCACAGGGCGAACATTTCGCGGCTGCTTGCCGGCACCGAGGGCAAGATCGGAGCCAAGGGATGAGCGAGCCGGCCGCCGGGCCGCGCCTCAGCGACCGGCAGCGGCTGAGCCGGCTGCGGCTGATCCGCACCCAGAATGTCGGCCCCGCCTCCTTTCGCGACCTGATCAACCGCTTCGGGTCGGCCGAGGTGGCGCTGGAAATCCTGCCGGAACTGATGATTTCGGGCGGCGCCAGCCGGATCGTCCGCATTCCGTCAATCGCCGAGGCCGAGGCCGAACTCGAGGCAGCCCGCCAGGCTGGCGCGCGTTTTGTCGGTATCGGCGAGCCCGACTATCCGCCGCTGCTGAGAAGCATGGACAATCCTCCGCCCCTTCTGGCGGTCAAGGGCAATGCCGCGGTCTTCCGGCTGCCTGGGGTCGCCATCGTCGGCGCCCGCAACGCATCGCTTGCCGGCGTCAAGATGGCGCGCATGTTGGCGGCCGCGCTTGGCGGCGACGGCTATGGCATTATCTCGGGGTTGGCGCGCGGCATCGACACGGCGGCGCATCAGGGCAGCCTGCAAACCGGCACGGTCGGTGTGCTGGCCGGAGGCCTCGATCTGCCCTACCCGCCCGAAAATGCCGGCCTGTGCGCGGAAATCGCCGAGCGTGGCGCCATCATCTCCGAAATGCCATTCGGCTGGCAGCCGCGCGCCCAGGATTTTCCACGCCGCAACCGTCTTGTCGCGGGCGCGGCCCTCGGGCTGGTTGTGGTCGAGGCCGCCCAGCGTTCGGGCTCGCTGATCAGCGCCAGGCTTGCCGGCGAAATGGGCCGGCTGGTTTTTGCCGTGCCGGGCTCCCCGCTCGATCCGCGCGCCGCCGGCACCAACGGCTTGCTCAAGGAAGGCGCCACTCTGGTCACCGAGGCATCGGACATTTCCAGGGCGATCGCGCCGCTGACCGGCATGCGGGCGCCTGCTGTGCCACCATTCGAGGACCCGCCCGACTTTTCGGCCACACCGCCACCCGGCGAGAGCGACCGCGCCAAGGTCAATGAGGCGCTGGGCCCGACACCGGTGCCGGTCGACGAGATCATCCGCCACACCGGCCTTCACCCGGCCCAGGTCTTCATGGTGCTTTTGGAACTCGACCTCGCCGGCCGGCTCGAACGCCATGCCGGGGGCAACGTTTCGCTGATTTTCGGGGATGGCTGAGCGCGGCCGTCAATGACGGTTGGGTTCCTTCGCCCCGGTCTCGGCGTAATCCGGCGTGTTGGCTCCAAACAAATCGTTTTCGACAGCCTGGCGCCAGACTGCGTCCGCATCTTCGGGACGCAACGGCTCAGCTGTCGCCTGGCGATCTCGGCTGTTCGTCTTGGATTGCCGCCGGAGCCATGCGGGCATGATTTCCTGGATGAGGCTGGTCAGTTGGGTCATTGCAACTCCCCTCCATACGCGTTGGGGGCAATCCGGTTCATTTGGACGTTGCGGCAAGCATCGCCGCTTTCGCGGTCTCGCGTCTGCTCATCTCGTCCAGCCAGGCCAGGGCCGCGTCCACCCCTGCCAGCCCAAAAAGCGCCGCTGTCGATCCCTGCGGCTTTATGCGAACCGAAATGCCGTCCCATTCGTTGATGATGTCGAACCCGTTCTCGTCGGATGTATCGTCCCCGAGGAACACCGGGCGCCGTCCCTTGAAGGCCGGAATTTGCAGGAAGCGCCGGATGGCCGCTCCCTTCGCCGCCTCCAGCGGCATCAGCTCCACACCGGCATTTCCGGCCAGGACCCGATAACCCGGAGGCAATCTGTCCAGTGCCTGTTCGACCAACTCGGTCGCCCGCTGCAGCAGATGCGGTGCCGCGCGCGTATGAATGGCCAGGATTGGTCCCTTGCGCTCGATATAGACATCCGCATTGTCCAGTTCCGCAGCGATTTCGTTGGCAAGCGCGGCAATATCAGCCGGTTCGTCGGCCGCCTCGACCGGACCATCGCGCGCCAGCCTGTGCTCGAGGCCATAAAGCCCCGCGGCGCGCAATCTGAGAGGCTGGAAGAGATGGTCGACGGCAGCGATCGACCGTCCCGTGATGAACGCCAGCGCTCCATCCAATTGCGCTTCGAGCCGCACCAGCAGTGTGCGCAATTCGTCACCGACGACCACCGCATCGGGATGCGCGGCATGTTCGAGAAGCGTGCCATCGATATCGAGGAACAGGCTCCATGGCCCTTGCGGAACGACAGGCACGGCGAGGTTTGGCGAGATCGACATCATAGCGCCGCCACGCGTCTGCGATCGAGCAGCGATATCACATTGCCTGGCGCCGTTGGAGAGGCGGCAACGGCGCGATCGACGGCGTCGCGCTTGCGCAAGCGGGCCGCATCGAGAAGCATGCTGCCCGCCCACCGATAGACATTGTTGTCGCGCACGATTTCGCGCATGCGCCGCATGCGCTGGCTTTGCTCTTCCGGCGACATGGTCAAGGCCTGCAGCAAGGCATCGCCCATCATCGCCGCGTCATAGGGATTGACGATCAGTGCGTCCAGCAGCTCCTTGGAGGCGCCGGCGAACATGCTGAGCAGCAGCACCCCCTGTTCGTCCTCGCGCGCCGCGACAAACTCCTTGGCGACCAGATTCATGCCGTCATGCAGGCTGGTGACCATGCAAACGTCGGCGGCACGGTAGATTTCGTAGACCTTCTGCTGCGAGTGATGTTCCGTTATCATCAGGACGGGTGTGTAGCCATCGCGACCATAGCGCCGGTTCAAATCCTCGGCATGGCGCAGGCATTCCTCGTGCAATTGTTGATAGGCAGGCAAGGTGCCACGGCTGGGCGCGGCGATCTGCAGGAACGCCACCTTGCCGATCCATTCGGGATGAAGCGTCAGCAGTTCATCAAGTGCATTGAAGCGATCGAGGATGCCTTTGGTGTAGTCGAGACGTTCAACGCCCACGCACAGTTTGACATCTTCGGCCAGGCCGAATTTCTCCTGAACCTGCCGGCGGCATTGCGCCATGTCAGGCAGTTTGCCCAGTTGCGCCGGCGGCCATTCGATCGAGATCGGATAGGCATGGACCAGGCTGATCTGGCCGCCATAGGAAATGGCCGAATCCTCGCGCTCGATCCGGCTTTCCAGGAAACGGTCGACGCTGTCGATGAAGTTGTTGCAATGGAACTGGGTGTGGAAACCGACGATCGAACTGCCGAGCAGGCCCTCGAGAATCCTCTCGCGCCATGGGCAGATGCTGAACACCTCGGAATTCGGCCACGGAATATGCCAGAAGGTGATGATGATCGCCTCCGGCAGCCGCTCACGGATCATTCGCGGCAGCAGCGCGAAATGATAATCCTGGACCAGCACGATGGGCCGTTCGTTGCGGGCTTCCGCGACGACGGTGTCGGCGAATTTGCGGTTGACCGCCTCGTAGGCCTCCCAATCCGAGGCGCGGAATATCGGCCGGGTGAAGGCGATATGGCACAGCGGCCAGAGTCCTTCATTGGCAAAGCCGAGATAATAGCCTTGCTGTTCTTCCTCGCTCAGCCAGACACGGCGCAACGTGTAGGATGGATTGTCCGGCGGCACCTCGACCCGATCGTTCTTGTCGACCACCAGCTTGTCGGCCGAACCGCCGCCATAGGCGATCCACGTGCCCGCACAGGCGCGCGTGATCGGCTCCAGGGCTGAGACGAGCCCGCTCGCGGGTACGACCAGCTGGATGTCGTCGCCCTCGCGGTTGTGGATATACGGCTCACGGTTTGAGACGACGATCACCTGGGCATCGGGAAGTTCGGTCGCCAGGATGTGACGCAGCGTTTCGGGCGACCACTGCACCAGTGCCGCGGCCGCCGAGTGCCCGTTCTTCTCGAATTCCGGCAATGGGCCGCGAGCGGGGTCAACCTCCGCAGCGGCCAGCCTGCCGCGCTTGCGCGCCCGCAACACCATCGTCACCAGCACAATAACCAGGACGCCGAGGGCTGCAACAACGAAGAGCCACAATGCAAATACGGGAACGACTAGATACGAACTGTTGTCGAGCATTGAAATCGATTACCTTTCAATGGGATACCACAGCGGCTTTATGGGCTGGAGTTTCGGCACCCCATGGCGTGGTGGTCCAACGCTCACGATGCAGGATGGTTCCGATTTTTTCAGCTCCTGACCACGAGCGGCACCAGCCCCTCATGCGGTTCGGCAAGGAAGGCGCCGACGCGATCTCCCACGCGCTGGAACGTCAGATCCACTGCCACCTGCCCCACCGAAAGATGGCGGATGACGAGGTTGTCGATGCCAATCGGTAGTTGCGGCCGAGTCACATGGATTTCGCCTGTCCAGCCGTCGATCTGCAGGCCGAGGCACGATTGCATGAGCATGAAGGCCGAGCCGGCGGACCAGGCTTGCGGCAGGCAAGCCACCGGATAGGCGATCGGCGCTTCGCCGGCCGCGCGCGTGAAACCGCAAAACAGTTCCGGCAACCGCATGTTGAAATGGACGGCGGATTCGAAGGTGCCGCTCATCAGCCGCACGACGCTGTCGCGGCTGCCGTACCGCGCCAGTCCGGCAGCGCAGATCGCTGTATCGTGCGGCCAGATGGAGCCGTTGTGATAGGACATCGGATTGAAGAAGATCGCATCGTCCGCCAGCGTCCGCAGCCCCCAGCCGGAATGAAACGAGGCCGACAGCAGCTGGTCGGCGACCATGCGCGCGCGATCCGGACCGGGAAGGCCGACATAGAGAAGGTGACCGGCATTGGACGTGCGCACCTTGCAAGGTTGATCATCGCCGTCCAGCGCCAGCGCATAGTAGCCGAGGTCTTCCATCCAGAAATGGCGCTCGACTGCTTGGCGAATGGCGTCGGCGCGTATTTCCCAGCTCTCGGCGCGTTCCGCCTCGCCACGCAGCCGTGCCAGCTTCGCCAAACCCTGGAACGCCGCGAAGACGTAGCCCTGCACCTCGACCAGCGCGATCGGCCCCTTCGGGATGCGGCCATCGGCGTGAAAGACGGAATCGAAACTGTCCTTCCATCCCTGGTTGGCAAGGCCCGATTCCGCGGCGCGCTGGTAGGTGAGGAACCCCGTCGAACGGCTCGCCGTTTCGATCCACTCGGCCGCCGCGCACAGTGAGGGCCACAGCGTATCGATGAAGGCTGTGTCGCCCGTGCGGTCAGCATAGACACAGGCAAGATGGATATAGAGCGGCGTCGTGTCGACGCCACCATAATAGCGGCCGAACGGCAGTTCGCTCAGCGCCACCATCTCCCCCTTGCGGGTCTCGTGCATGATCTTGCCAGGCTCGGAATCGCTGAAGGGAGAGGTCTCGGTCGCCTGGTGCTGGGCGAGAAACGCCAGGACGCCGCGCGCCAGGCCGGGATTGAGCCAGAGCATCTGCAAGGCAGAGATCACGCCATCCCGGCCGAAGGCGGTGGAGAACCAGGGAATGCCGGCATAGGGATAGGGCCCGGTCGCCAGTTCCGTGGTGAGCAGCGCGACATCGGCGCGCGCCCGCTCCATCCAGTCGTTGAAGACGCGACCGGAACTGTGCAGCGTCGCGCCATGCCGGCGCTTGGCGCGCATGCCAAAGCGAGCGCGAGCGGCAGCCGCGCGAAACCGGCGGCTTTCGGGGCGATCGTCCGTCGCGTTGCCCACTTCCACATAAAGCGTCTGGCTGCTGCGCTTGGTGACGGCGATGACGAAATCGGCGCGCTCGGAAGTCAGTTGATCGGGCGTCTGTGAAAAGGAAATCGCCGATGTCCGCACGACCTTGTCCAGGCCTTCGTAGCGAAGCACGACCGCGTTCCCCGTGATCTCGGCTGTATGGGCGGTTCCACGCTTCGAGCGGGTCGAGCCGCGGACCTCGAACATGTCGCGGAAATCGGCGGCAAAACGCAGCGACAGCAGGATCGTCGAATGCTCGCGGCTGTAGTTGGACAGCGTTATGCGCTCATACAGCCTTTCCTCCCACAACAGCCGCACGCGCTCGATATGCATGGCGCCTTGCGGAATCTGGCGGCCAGCGGCGCTCTCGATCGGCAGATTGGTAAGGTTGGTGGTGAAGAGCACGTTGTCCTGGCTGAGGGACGCGCCCAGCAACGACGTCGACCGCCCGCCGACGGTGAGACGAAATTCGGAGAGCACGCGCGTATCGTCGCGGAAGAACCCATCGCCGACACCGCGGACGTCGCCATAAGCATCGGCAACGGCAAAGCAATCGCCATGCTTGAGGGCGAACAGCCGATGCGGCTCCCTCGGCGCGGTTTCGTCCAGGGAAGCCAGAGCTATGGCAGGATCAAGCTTGCGCTCGTCGAGTTGGGTGATGGTCAACAGGATTGTCCAGTGCTGGTTTTTCGGAGGGTGAAGGCCTACGAAGCTCTGCTTTGCTCATGGCCGTTGCGGAGCTGGGAATAAGCCTCGACGTAGTCCCTGGCCATTCTGTCGGCTGAAAACCGCCTTTCGAACACCGCCCTTATGCGCCGCCTGTCGAGCTGCAGGAGAGCCGGCATCGTGGCGACCGCATCCTCGATGGTTTCGACGACGAATCCGGTAACCCCATAGTCGACGATTTCGGGCATGGCGCCGCAACTCCAGGCCATGACCGGGGTTCCACAGGCCATGGCTTCGATCACGGCAAGACCAAAGGGTTCGGGCCAATCGATCGGAAACAGCAGGGCGGCAGCATTGCCAAGAAACCTGCTCTTCTGGTCCTCGCCGATCTCGCCGACATAGTCGACCCGGTCGCCATCGATCATCGGTTGCACGACTTCCTCGAAATAGGCGCGGTCGCCATCGCCGATCTTGGCCGCGAGCTTGAGTTTCAGCCCGGTGCGGCGGGCGATCTCGATCGCCCGGTCCGGCCGCTTGTCGCGCGACATCCTGCCGAGAAAGGCAAGGTAGCCGCCATCCGAACCCGCCTCGAAATCGGGTTCGTAGAGATCGACGGGCAGGCCGTGATGGATCGTGGCAAGCCAGTTGGCGGACGCAAACCGCGCCCGCTGGCTGCGCGATATGGAAACCATCGGGAAGCGCGGGAACCGGTCATAGGCCTGCGCGAGATCCGCATAATCCAGCCTGCCATGCGGCGTCGTCACCGTGCGCTGCGGCATGTCGCGGAAAAACGGGAAATGCAGGAAATGGCTGAGGTGGAAATGAATCACGTCAAAATCGTCGGCGCGTTTCCTCACCTCGTCGAGCATCGACAGATGCGCCGCGATCTCGGACTTCAGCGGGCGCGGATCGAGACGAAGCGCCCGCTCGCGGCATGGCACGAGTTTGGCGGAGGTCTTCGTGTCGCCGCTGGCGAACAGCGTCACGTCGTGGCCGAGGTCGACGAGGGCTTCGGTCAGGTAGGAAATGATGCGCTCGGTGCCGCCATAGAGCCTTGGCGGAACAGATTCGTACAGCGGCGCGACATGAGCGATCTTCATGGCCCGGCCTTCCCTCAATGCGCTGGTCATGGAACGAAATGCTTCAGCCGCAGGATCGTTCCGGCCCATTGGCGGCTGCGACGAAATGATCGAAGGACGTTTGATGTCCGATCAAGCCGCCCTATCTCCTTTTGGCCGTGGAATTTGCGCGCACGGCAGGCCAGGGAGGCTCCGGTGGAACCCAAGGATGTGCAGGAACCCAGGGACATTGCAGCCCGCCGCCTGAGCATGATCATCGAACAATATGTCGAGGCCAGAAAACGGAGTTATGACTTCGTATCGACGGATCTGGCCGCCAGGGTGATCCGCAAGATCCTGAAACCCGCGGACCCAGCCCTCTCCGACCGTAAGCTCGACGATATGGTCGCCGCCGTCGCCATCAAGAACGGCCTTGCGGTCGTCTTCGATCGTGGCGTCAGAGCACCGACCGATGGCACCGTGGCCGACCTGAGCAGAAAGGAACCGACCATGCGAGCACCAAGGGAGACCCCCGATGTTGCCGGCGCGGTGGACGCCATTCTGGCCACCCAGACCGCCCCGCTTTCCCAAAACACCCCGCTTTCCCAAATTACGCCGCTTTCGATGAGCGCGGTGATCTCGCTGCTGCGCGAACGGACCGGCACCAAGCGATCGGACGCGGATCTGGAAGGCCTGATCGCCAAGAAGGCCGCCGTCCTGGACGTGCATTTGTCGCGGAACGGCTGAACGGCCGATCGCGACGCGCTGTGGAGGCCTGCGAGCGAGGCTTGCGCTTTGGACGCGGAACCGTGACACGCGGGTTGTCGCCATTCCTCTGATCGAAATTTGCGGTGCATTTCTGGCCACTGCGACGGCCTATAATGGTGGACTGCTTGTCTACGAACTTTGGACCATTTGCCTCCACCGACAGATGATTCAGATCAAGGCGCTTCCTGCATGTGAAATCTAAAGAAGCCGGACGTTGGAAAAACTCCGGAGAGCGAACATGCAAGCCGAAGCCATAATGAGCAAGCCAGTCGTCGGCATAGACCCGTCCGCATCGATCGCCGAGGCTGCCGGGTTGATGCTCTCCAAAAAGCTCAGCGGCCTCCCCGTCATTCGCAACGACGGCAGGCTGGTGGGCATCGTCAGCGAGGGCGATTTCCTGCGACGCGGGGAACTGGGCACGGAGCCCAAGCGCTCGCGCTGGCTGGAATTTCTCGTCAGCCCCGGAAAGGCCGCCGACGAATATGTCCGCGCCAATGGTCGACGGGTTGAAGAGGTGATGTCGCAAGATGTCGTGACGGCATCCCCTGCGGCATCACTCGCGAAAGTCGTCGAGCTCATGACGCGTCACCATGTCAAACGCATTCCCGTCGTCGAAGCTGGAAAAGTCGTTGGCATCATCACCCGCTCTGATCTTCTGCGGGCGTTGCTCGGCGTCCTTCCGGATGGAGCCGCTACGGTCATCGATGACGAACAGATTCGGCGGAACATCGCTACCGAGCTTGCGAGGCAGAAATGGGCTGGCAACGATTTGATCGACGTGATGGTGGACAAGGGTGTGGTGACACTGAGCGGCGCCATCTTCGACGAACGCGAGCGCCAGGCAGCGATAGTCGCCGCCGAAAACGTCGCCGGCGTCAATGCTGTCAAGGACCATCTCTTCTGCGCCGATCCCGTGTCGGTCGTCCTTGTTTCGTAGCGGAGCTGACATTGATCCGCTGCAAGGCACCATTGCCTCTCTGTGTTGCCAGTCCTCGCCCAAGGCTTCGCCGCGCCTAGGGCGCGACCAGGGGTATCAATGGTCGAAGGCGTAACAGGGCAAAGGCAATAAGCGCCGCGCCCGCAACTTTTTCTGCCAGTGTTTTGCCTCCGCAGAAGCGCCGCCCCAGCAAAAACCACACCCGTTGAATGCAACCTATCAACTGCAACACTTGGCTTGCATTGACACTCGTCAAAACACGGACAGCAAGACACCCTCCAGGCTGAGTACTCGGCCGATCACCGTTGGCCGGCCGCATGCCGCAGTCGAGCGATCAGGTCGCTGTTGCGGCAATAGTCTGGCGGGTTATCGGCTTGCTGATGTTCGTCGAGCCAAACCGAGCATTCGTCCTGGTGCCCGCAGGAACGGCAGCGGTCCGCCGCCCGGTTGGTGACGGCGGTATGCTCTGCCACGACCTTCAATTGTCTGTCGACGCCCAGCTTCCGCATCATGCGGTCCATCAAGGTGGTTCTGCCATCAACTGAAATCAGGTAATCGAGAAAGGTCATGGTGATCACTCCTGCCGACTGGCCATCATTGGCATGTTGGCGGCAGGCGGCGTTGATCTCGATCAACAGGCGGCATCGTTGCCGATCCCTGAGCCCCCGACAGGGAGCATGGCGCTAAACCTTGGCCACAAGGCGATCGAGAAAGGACCGCTGACCGGCAAGCAACTTCTTGCGGGCCCGGCTCTCTTGTCCGAAAAACCAGCGCTTGGTCGCCTCCGAGGCGAGCAGATAGAGCGCGGTAATTGCGACAAGTCCGGCAAGTACGGGCAGAGGCAAGGGCACGAAGCCGAACCAGGCCGCAAACGGCAGATAGGGGATCATGATCGCGATAATCCCGACAGCCAATGTAAGCCAGGCAAGCAACGGGCTTGGACGGCTCGCCCAGAAAGCCCTGTGCGTGCGCACAATGAGCACGATGGCAAGCTCCGTCAGTAACGACTCGACAAACCAGGCGGTCTGGAATGCGGCCTCCGTGGCATGCGCGAAGAACAGAAGGAATGCGAAGGTCGCGAAGTCGAACAGCGAACTGACCAGGCCAAAGCTGATCATGAACCGCCGCACAAAACGGATATCCCAGTGGCGAGGCCGGTGCAGTTGGTCGGGATCGACGTTGTCACCTGCAATGGCGAGTGAAGGAACGTCGGAAAGGAAATTGTTGAGCAGGATCTGCTTGGCCAGAAGCGGCAGGAAAGGCAGGAACAGCGAGGCGACAGCCATGCTGATCATGTTGCCGAAATTGGCGCTGGTGGTGATGGAAATGTACTTCATCGTGTTTGCGAAGGTCTTGCGGCCATCGTCGACGCCGCGCACCAGCACGCCGAGATCCTGCTTGAGAAGGATGATATCGGCCGCCTCGCGCGCGACATCGACAGCGCTGTCGACCGAGATGCCTATGTCTGCCTCATGAAGGGCAGGCGCATCGTTGATGCCGTCGCCCAGGTAACCAACGACACGGCCCCTGCTCCGTAAAGCCTGAACGATGCGCTCCTTCTGGTTGGGGTCGATCTCGACGAAGAGGTCGGTGTGCTGCACGGCTGCGAAGAGCGCGCTCTTCGTCAATTTCGAAAGCTCCTCGCCGGTCATGATCCTGTCGGCGCGCAAGCCGATCGCTTGGGCGAGATGCGCGGCAACGTAACGGTTGTCGCCAGAAATGACTTTTACCGCGACGCCACGCCGGGCGAGTTCGGCAAGCGTCTCCTTGACGCCTTTCTTTGGCGGGTCGAGGAAAAGCAGGAAGCCCGCGAAGGCGAGATCGATCTCGTCTTTCCTGCTGAACGTTTTCTGGCTCTCAAACCGACGGATTGCCAGGCCCAGAACGCGGTAGCCGTCCGCGCTCCAGCGTCGGAATTTTTCGTCGATTGCCGCCCGGTCCATTTCATTGAGAGGTTCCAGCCCCTTGGCCGTTCGGACGAAGCTGCAGGTTTCGAGGACATTTTGCACGGCACCTTTGGTAATCAGAAGATCCTGGGCGTCCTTGTTCCGCACCACAACCGATAGTCGCTTGCGAATGAAATCATAGGGGATTTCGTCGACTTTCGTGAAGGCCGCCAATGATGGACCCTCGCCTGGCGCACCGGCGATTGCTTCGTCCAGTGGATTCTTCAGTCCGGTCTGCAGGGTCGCGTTGAGACGTCCCCAGAGCAGGATATCGGTTGACGGATTGCCGTCGACATCGAGCCATCCATCCAGGTGGATAACGCCTTCCGTCAGCGTCCCCGTTTTGTCGGTGCACAACAAATCCATGCTGCCCAGGTTCTCGATGGCATCGAGACGGCGCACGATGACGCCATTGGCTGCCATCGCGCGAGCCCCTCGAGCCAGCGTCACGCTGATGATGGCCGGGAGAAGTTCGGGCGTAAGACCAACCGCCAGCGCCAGCGAAAACAGCAGCGATTCGATGAGCGGCCGATGCAGCATCAGGTTGGCGAAGAACACCAGGATGACAATCGCCAGCATGATCTCAGTCATCAGATAGCCGAACAGCCTGATGCCCCGGGCAAACCCTGTTTCGGGGATTTGTCGCTCCAGGGCCGCGGCGATCGACGCAAATTCCGTGCGGGTGCCGGTTGCTGCTGCAAGCACGGTTGCGGTGCCGCTACGCACGGATGTTCCCATAAAGACCGCGTTGGTGCGCCGTGTGAGCGCGGCATCCGGCGCCGATCGTCCCGTTGTCTTCACGGCGGGAAAGGTTTCGCCGGTCAGCACGGCCTCGCTGACATTGAAATCGCGGGCATCCAGAATGATACCGTCGGCAGGGATGAGGTTTCCGGCCGAAAGCCGGATCACGTCGCCCGGCACAATGTCTTCGGCGGCGACCGAGCACTCGGCGCCGTCGCGCAACACAATAGCCTTGCGCGAAATACGCTGTTTCAGTGCTTCGGTCGCCCGCGACGCGCCGTACTCTTGGGTGAAGCTCAGGACGCAGCTTGCCAGTACGATCGCGCCGATGATCGCAGCCTCCTGTCCATCCCCGACGAAGGCGGATACGCAGGCCGCGAAAATGAGTATCAGGACCAGTGGGCTGCGGAACTGGCGGGCAAACACTGCCAAGGCCGACGCGCTTGACGTCGACGCGGGTGTGTTTCGACCGAATTTTGCGAGCCTCGAAGCCGCCTCGGACGAAGCAAGCCCCGAGACTGAGGTCTCAAGGCGTAGCAGGAGGTCATTGGTCTCGATCGACCAATAGGCACCGTCGTCTGGTGAGACGGATTGCTGGTCAGCCTCGCCTATCATCAATACGACATGAAGCGGTTGATGCCGCTCTCTTCGATCAGCGTGCGCGTAACGCCGCCGAATGCCCATTCCCGCAAGCGGCTATGGCCATAGGCGCCCGAGACGATGAGGTCCGCATGGATCGAGCGTGCGAATGTCAGCAACCGGTCGCCATCAGCCTCACCGGTGATCAACTCGGTTCGCGCCTTGATGCCATGGTGCTCGAGAAAGACCGCGACATCGGCGAGGCTGTCACGAATGCTTTCATCGCGGTCGGTGTCAATCGTGGCAATCACGACTTCGCTGGCTTCGGCCAGGAAAGGCAACGCATCAGCCATCGCCCGCCGCGCCTCCCTGGTGTCCTTCCACGCGACAAGAACGGTTTTTGCAAGGACGTGCTCTACGTTGGTTGCGGCGACCAGGACCGGACGCCCGGTGCCCAGTGTCAGGCTGCCGACATCCACGGCGCGAAACACATTGTCTCCTGCCTGGCCGGTAACGATAAGGTCGGCTGCTCTGGCCGAAACGCTGAGGAACCGGGTCGGGCTGCAAACAGCTTGGCCCCATTCGCTAAAGATCGAAGCAGGAACCAGCCTTTCGAACTCGGCTCGCAGTTCTGCAAGCCGTTTTTCGATTTCCGTTCGCTGGATCTGCATGATCTCGCCTTCGTAGACCATGCCCTGACCCGTCGCGACTAAGGGCGGAACATCCGCTGCCGCCAAGCCGATAAGACGGGCTCCAAACTGTTCCGCCAGTTCGACCCCCACCTTTACAATAGGTGCAGGAGGCGCATCGATGGCGAGGTTGACGATGATTGACTTGTAAGACATCGCGGGGCGCCTTTCGCTGAACGATGGAATGCGTGATGAATTGCATTCGCCAACGTCCAATGCCTTGATGCGCGTCAAAGATCGCCAACTGCGCCTGCGCACGAAAACGTCGGCTCGATCCGTTTTGCGTGTGCGGCGAGAAGTGATAGGTAGCCCGGTAGCGTCTCGAACCCAGGAACTTCAGGTGATCAAAGACGAAGCGCTCAGTTTGTCGCCCGGCGGGACGACACTCAAATCACTGCTGTCGCGAATGTTCGATCAGGCTCCGGGATTTATGGCGCTCTTGCGCGAGCCAGATCACGTTTTCGAGCTGACCAATGCCGCCTACCAGCAATTGATCGGCAACAGGCAAGTGGTTGGAAAGTCCGTGCGGGACGCCTTTCCCGAGCTCGAAGGACATGAGTTTTTCGACCATCTGGACCAAGCGTACACGACCGGCGAGCCCTATAGGGGCCAAGGGGTGAAGGTTGGCCTTCGCAACACAATCGACGGCCCGGTCGAAGAGCGCATCCTTGATTTTGTCTATCAGCCAATCAAGGCTGACGACGGCCGTATCACCGCGATCTTCATTGAAGGCACGGATGTCAGCGAACTCTCCTTTGCAAATGCCGCACTTCGGCTGCGCGAGGACCATTTGCGATCCATCCTGGCAACAGTGCCGGACGCAATGGTCGTCATAGACGAACAGGGCCGGATCCAGTCCTTCAGCACCGCTGCCGAAACGCTGTTCGGCTACAAGTCAAGCGAGGTCATCGGGCAAAACGTCAATAGGCTGATGCCCCCGCCCTACCGCGACGAGCATGATGCCTATCTGCTTCGCTATTTGACGACGGGAGAGCGCCGGATCATCGGGCTCGGCCGCACCGTTACCGGGGCACGCAAGGACGGCACGACTTTCCCGATGGAGCTTTCCGTCGGCGAGATGCACCCGGGAACCGGACGCTTCTTCACAGGCTTCTGCCGCGACCTGACCGAACGCCACCGGGCGGAAGCGAGAATCCAGGAGCAGCAGCAGGAGCTTCTCCATATGGCGCGGTTTACAGCTCTCGGCGAAATGGCTTCGACCTTGGCCCATGAGATCAACCAGCCGCTTACGGCGATCACGAACTATTTGAAAGGCAGCCGGCGACTTCTCGAGAACAGCAAGGAAGAAAATGCGCCAATGCTGCGGGATGCCGTGGATAAAGCCGCCGAGCAGGCCCTGAGGGCGGGAAACGTCATCAGGCATCTGAGGGATTTCGTTGCAAGAGGCGAAAGCGAGCGCCAGGTCGAACGACTGCCGACGCTGATCGAGGAAGCTTCGTCCCTGGCACTGGTCGGAGCACGGGAGATAAATGTCCTCGTCAGCTACAAGCTCGACCCTGCCGCCGAACTGGTGTTGACCGATCGCATCCAGATCCAGCAGGTTCTGCTCAATCTGATGCGCAATGCCGTAGAGGCAATGCAAGGCTCGCCGCGCCGCGAATTGAAGGTCACAACTGTCGCCCGTGATGATGGAATAGCCGAGGTGAGCGTGATCGATACCGGCCCAGGCCTTGCCCCGGAGGTCTCGGCGCAACTCTTCCAGCCATTCGTGACCACCAAGAAGCACGGCATGGGTGTCGGGCTTTCGATTTGCCGCACCATCGTTGAATCGCATGGTGGTCACATATGGGCCGAGGCAATGCCGGCCGGCGGGACGGCTTTCCGGTTCACCTTGCGCATCGTGGAGAAGGAAGAGGTCTCAAATGGCCGATAGTGATCTGGTGCACGTGGTCGACGACGATGTGGACGTTCGCAAGTCGCTCGGTTTTCTCCTGGCGACAGCGGATTTTGCGGTGCGCTTGTACGAATCGGCGACGGCTTTTCTATCGACGGCGACGGGCAAGCTCGAGGGCTGCATCGTCACCGACGTACGCATGCCGGGCATAGACGGTATCGAGTTCCTGCGGCAGATCAGAGCCGGCGGCCATACGCTTCCGGTTATTGTCATGACGGGCCATGCCGATGTGGCGCTCGCCGTCCAGGCGATGAAAGAGGGAGCCGCCGATTTCATCGAGAAGCCGTTCGATGACGAGATGCTGATCGAAGCGATCCGTTCCGCATTGGCCAACCGCAACCAGGCGCATGCGGCGCATCCCCAGTCCGCGGATATCCGCGATCGCCTGTCCACCTTGTCGGAACGCGAGCGGCAGGTGCTGGATGGGCTGGTGTCCGGCCTGCCGAACAAGACGATCGCCTATGATCTGGGCATCAGCCCGCGCACCGTCGAAATCCACCGGGCCAATGTCATGAGCAAGATGGCGGCAGGCAGCCTGTCACACCTCGTGCGCATGGCGCTTATCGTGGAATCCAGATTCTAGGCTTATTGGCCGGGTTGAAGGCTGTCGTCCTCGTCGAGCGTTTTCTCCATCGCCCAGTCGCGCCAATGGGTCGGCCGGATATCGACACGCGCGCCAGTGGCCACGTTCTTCCAACCCTCCTCCACCCTTCGGCAGGGAAATACAAGCGCGTGCACGCCGTCCTCGTCAAGGACGGCAAGTTCGAGATCGCTATCAAACGGAGCGTTTTGGATTGGCTTCCACATCGCATCAAGATGTCCGCAAACGATGGGCCGCGCTTTGATTTGCATCATTTTCTGGAATCGCCCCGATCGCCGCCGGCATGAGGTCGTGCTTGCCGCTCCTGATCGGATCCGCCCCAGTTCTGCCTACTCTGCCGGTGCCTCGATCACGGTTGCTGCAGGCTGCTGATATAGGCGATGATCGCGTCGATCTGGTCAGGGCTCGCAACCCACTCAGGCATGTCCGGATGTCCCGTCGAGATGCCTTCCGCGAGAGCTTCCTCGAGATCCGCGATCGGATAGCGCTTCGACAAGGTGCGAAAGGCGGGCGCATCCGGATGGCTGCTCGTGTCGGTTCTGCCGACCGCGTGGCAACGGGAGCAATTCAACTCAACCAATGCCTTGCCGCGTTCGACCGAGCTATTTGCCAAGGCTGGCGGTGCGCAGCCAAGCCAAACCGCCACCAACACGGAAACCCACGCGCCATATCTGCGGCTGCCATTGTCCATACGGGTGTTCATGGCTGCAAGCCTCCGCATTTCCGATCAAGCGACTGTCTTCACCGCTATGTCTTCAATCGCGGTTCTGGCTTCGTTGCGCACCAGCCCGGCCGCCTCCGATGCAAGCTTGGACGTCAGTGTCGCAACCTTGCCGGCTTCGGTGACATAGTCCGAGGCCGCATTGTGCAGGAAGGTGGCGACGACCTCGAAGGCGTCATTGAATTCAGGACCGCCGATGAGATCGTCCGCCAGCTTGATATCCTGCTCGCAACGATGCCTCAGAAAGGCAAGCGTTTCGATCTGATAGCGCATCATCGCCTTGAAGGCGTGCGCCTGGAGCGACACGGCGGCAAGAACCACCTTCTGGCCATTATCCGCCATTGGCAGCGGCTGCGTGCCCGATCGCTGCGGTCCTGGATAGCTGTGCATGATCGACGGCTCCGTTGCGAGATGCCGCAACGCTAATGCCATTCGCCTCGGGGTCGTTGATCAGGATCAAGCCCTATGACCTTTGCCGGGCAGGCAGCCCTCCCGATTGGTCGAGAGATTTACGGCTGATCTGATCATTGCGGGCGGTTACGGCCACAGCCGTGTCCGTGAAATGGCCTTTGGCGGCGTGACGCATTCTGTGCTGCGCAGTGGATCGGTGCATCGATTCATATCGAACTGAGCAAGAATACCTTCGCCCCTGAAGTTGACCTGAATCAAGGTCGCCCCTTCCCGCAAGGGGTTACGTCTAGCCCCGCCAAATGAGCGAGGAACCGGTGCGGCGACACCTACGATCGTTCCACAGAAAAGGAGTTCGGACATGAACTACCAGCGGTTCTTCGAAGAAGCGATCGACCAGCTCCACGCGGAGCGTCGCTATCGTGTCTTCGCCGACCTCGAGCGCATCGCGGGCAAGTTTCCGCGCGCCATCTGGCGTTCCAATGGCCGCGCCGAGGAAATCACCGTCTGGTGCTCCAACGATTATCTCGGCATGGGCCAGCATCCCGATGTCATCGCCGCGTTCCAGGACGCGGCCGGCAAGATGGGCTCGGGCGCCGGCGGCACCCGCAACATTTCCGGCACCTCCAACCCGCTGGTCGAGCTCGAGCATGAGCTCGCCGACCTGCACGGCAAGGACGCGGCACTGGTCTTCACCTCCGGCTTCGTCTCCAACGAAGCCTCGATCTCGACCATCGCCCGGCTTCTGCCCAACTGCCTGATCATCTCGGACGAGCTGAACCACGCCTCGATGATCGAAGGGGTGCGGCGCTCGGGCGCCGAGAAGAAGATCTTCCGGCACAACGATGTCGCGCATCTGGAAAGCCTGCTGCAGGCGGCGGGGCGCGAACGCGCCAAGCTGATCGTCTTCGAAAGCGTCTATTCGATGGATGGCGACATCGCGCCGATCCGGGAGATCGTCGAGCTCGCCGAGCGCTACAACGCCATGACCTATATCGACGAGGTGCATGCGGTCGGCATGTACGGACCGCGCGGCGGCGGCATCACCGAGCGCGAAGGCCTGGCCGACCGCATCGACATCATCGAAGGCACGCTGGCCAAGGCATTCGGCACGCTGGGCGGCTACATCACCGGCACCAGTGCTGTCATCGACGCGGTGCGCTCCTATGCGCCGGGCTTCATCTTCACCACGGCGCTGCCGCCGGCGATCGCGGCCGCGGCCACCACCTCGATCCGCCATCTCAAGCACTCGCAGGCCGAGCGCGACGCCCAGCAGCGGCAGGCAGCGCGGACCAAGCAGATCCTCTCGGCCGCCGGCCTGCCGGTGATGGGCTCTCCAACCCATATCGTGCCGGTGCTGGTCGGCGATCCCGAACTCTGCAAGATGGCCAGCGACCGCCTGCTCGGCGTGCACGGCATCTACATCCAGCCGATCAACTACCCGACCGTGCCGCGCGGCACCGAACGTCTGCGCATCACGCCGACACCGTTCCATTCGGATGCGCTGATCGCCGAGCTGCAGGACGCGCTGGTCGAGACCTGGGACGCGCTCGGCATTCCCTACGGCTCGACAGGACGGCCCGCTGTCGCCAAGAGCGACCGGATCGTTCCGCTGATCATCGCGAAGGCCGGAGGCTGAAGCCGCCATGTGCTCAATCGTCTTCATCCATTTCGGCTTCCTCTGAATTTTAGGGAGTAGAACCATGAACCACATGTCCCGCACCTCATTTTCCGGCTTCACCCACGCTGCGCAGCAGGCACAGCAGTGGGTAAAAGAACTCGCCGCTGATCTCCGCTGGAGCGAGCCAAGTGCGTGCCGGCTTCTGAGGTCTGTTCTGCACGTGATGCGAGATTGGTTGCCGCCGGCGGAAACGGCCGATTTCTCGGCGCAACTGCCCGTTTTGATTCGCGGCATATACTTCGAGGGCTGGGACCCATCGGCGCCTGAGCATGAGCGCAAGAAGCGTGATTTTGTCCTCAGCGTCAGGAACAGCTTCGGCTACGACGACGACGTCGATTTCGACGTCGCCATCAGCGGGGTGTTCAAGCTGCTCGATCGCCATATATCGCATGGTGAGATCACCCAGATGAGAAATTCGATGAAGAAGTCCCTTCGCGAACTCTGGCCGGCGGATTGAACAATGTTTCGCGACCGTAAGCAGGCAGGAGAAAGACTCGGCACCGAATTGGCCGGGCTCGATCTTTGCCAGCCGGTCGTTCTGGCGCTGCCGCGCGGTGGGGTTCCTGTCGCCGCCGAAGTCGCCAAAGCCCTGGGCGCGCCTCTCGACGTACTCGTCGTCCGCAAAGTCGGTGCTCCGGGCAACGCGGAACTGGCGGTAGCCGCCGTCGTGGACGGCAATCCACCAGACGTCGTCCTCAACCGGGAGATCATTGAGGCTTATGCGCTCGACGATGCCGAACTTGCCTCGCTGGTCGCTCTCGAACGCCCGGAACTCGAACGCCGACGCCTCGCCTACAAGGGCAATCGCAGGTCGTTGTCAGTCGCAGGTAAAACGGCGATCCTCGTCGACGACGGGGCAGCAACCGGAACGACCATGAAGGTCGCCATACGCGCGCTCAGGCACCGGGCGCCCAGGGAGATCATCGTGGCGGTTCCGGTGTCTCCTCAGGATACATTGGCCGATTTGGCGACGGAGGCCGATCGCGTGGTATGTCTTAGCCAGCCAGGGCGGTTCCGTGCATTGGGCTATCACTACCTGCGGTTCCCGCAGCTTTCCGACAGTGAAGTGACCGCCGCGCTGGATGAGGCTGGCCGGCTGCACAAAACCCGCAAGCGCCATATGGTGGGCGACGGGTCGGCGGCAGAGAAGAACAGGAGATCACATTGATGCTGGTCCGCACGCTCCCTGCCTTGGAATGCACGAAAATCCTGACAGCCAATCGTGTTGGCCGCCTGGCATGCGCGAAGGACGGGCAGCCCTACGTCGTGCCCCTCTACTATGCCCATTCGGATGCTCATCTTTATGCTTTTTCCATGCCAGGCAAAAAAATCGAATGGATGCGGGCCAATCCGCTGGTGTCCGTCCAGGTCGACGAGCACGGCCAGGGCCGAGGATGGAGAAGCGTCATTGTCGATGGCCGATATGAAGAGCTGCCGGATCGTATCGGGTACAAGCTTCAGCGGGATCATGCCTGGTCAGTGTTGAGCAAGCACACCGACTGGTGGGAACCCGGCTCACTCAAGCCGGTCGCGTCCCCCACGGCAGACAATGCACCGCATGTTTTCTTTCGGATTCTGATCGAGCAGCTGTCCGGGCGAGAGGCAAGCGAGTAAAGTCGCGACCCTTCAAGAATAAGAGCGGCCGGCACAAACCGCGCCGGCCGGCTTTTTCCTCGTGGGAACCTCCATGGCGCCATCAAGACCGGCAGCGATTGACCCTCAAGCATTGGTCGCGGCATCGGCCCCAGGTTCGGCCCGGTAACCGTAAGCAGTGTCCTGAAAGTCACGCCGGCGACTCCTGATTTCGAGTGAAGGTTCAGTCGTGATGTCAGTCATTAGCGGCGGCGCCCGGTGATTTCATTGCGCTGAGTCAAACACCGTGAGTGGCGGCATTTGATCCGTATCAACGTGCGGAGAAGCCAAGGCTGTAGTTTCGGTCGATCAATCGGGGCAACGCAGATGAAATTCCTGATCGCGGCGATTCTGGCGGGATCGGCCCTCAACGCGGCTGGCGCCCAGGTACTCGGCAACGGCAAGGCGGAATACATGAACTCATGCGCCGTCTGCCATGGCCCAGACGGCAAGGGCGACGGCCCGTTGGGCGACGAGTTGTTGAAGCGGCCGAGCGACCTGACGCGCCTCTCCAGGCGCAACGGCGGCGAATTCCCTTATTGGCGCGTCTTTGCCGTCATCGACGGTCGCGGCATGGTGCCGGCGCATGGCGATCGCGACATGCCGGTCTGGGGCCGGCAATTCCTTCCCGGTGACGTGAAGAAATATGGCCCGAATGCCGGGGAAATCGTCACCAGGGAACGGATCCATGATCTGGCCGGTTATGTCGAGACGTTGCAGCAATGAAAGCAGAAGGCGCAAACAGTCTCCGCACGACGCCAGCATCGAAGAGGCCGGACATGATCGTTGACGAGCAGCAATCCGCTATCGCGTTCCTGCTTGATCCCGCCTCCTATGACATGACCGGACCTGTCGAAGCGATCGAGACCCATATCTCGCGAATTTTCTTGATTGGTGGACGTGCCTTTAAGATGAAACGGGCGGTCAAGCTGCCCTATGTCGATTTCTCGACGCCATCACTAAGGCTGGCCGCTTGCGAGAAAGAGGTGGAACTCAACGCCAAGACCGCACCCGGCCTTTATCTGGGCGTGCGGCGCGTTACCCGCGAAGCCGGCGGCAAACTCGTTTTCGATGGTATCGGCCAAATGGTCGATGCGGTGATCGAGATGGTCCGGTTTGATCAGTCGAGGCTCCTTGATCGGATGGCGACCGCAGGAGAACTGATGCCAGCGCTGATGACCGCCGTCGCACGTATGATCGCGGGATATCACCGTGCCGCGCCGAAGATCCACAAGGGAACCGGCTCGTTCAATTTGATGGGCGTGCTCGACATCAACGAGGCGGGCTTTGGCACCAGTCACGTTTTTACAAAACGGGAGATCGAGACGTTTGCCGCGGCTTTCCGCACCGCACTCACGCGCCATTCCGGATTGCTGGATCGCCGGGAGGCCGCGGGCAAAATCCGCCAGTGTCATGGCGATCTGCACCTGCGCAACATCTGCCTTTTCGATGGCGAGCCTCGCCTCTTCGATTGCATCGAATTCAATGACCAGATCGCCAGCATCGACGTTCTGTACGACCTTGCCTTCTTGCTGATGGACCTTTGGCATCGCGGTTTCCCAGAGCTCGCCAATCTCGTGATGAACCGCTACCTCGACGAGGCCGATGACGAGGATGGCTTTGTGCTGCTGCCTTTTTTCATGGCGGTGCGGGCAGCTGTGCGCGCGCATGTCACCGCCACCCAGGTCGAGGAAGGCAGCGCCGATTCCGGCAAATTGACGGCCGAGGCCCGATCCTATTTCGAACTGGCCCGAACATTTCTGCAGCAAACGCCGCCGAGGCTCGTTGCCATCGGCGGCCTCAGTGGTTCAGGCAAGACGACTATTGCCGAGGCGCTCGCCGCCCACGTCGGTGCGCCGCCCGGAGCGCGCATAGTCGAAAGCGACCGCATCCGCAAAGCGATGCACGGCGTGCCTGCCGAGACCAGGCTGCCGGACAAGGCCTATCGGCCCGATGTGTCCGACCGCGTCTACAACGAAATGGCATGGCGCGCCGGCCTGATTCTCTCCGAGGGCGGCTCGGTTGTAGCTGATGCGGTTTTCGACAGACCGGCCGATCGTGAGCGAATCGAGAAGGCGGCGCGAGACCGGGGTATTCCATTCTTCGGTTTCTGGCTGGAGGCGGATCCACTCGTCCTTTGGCGACGGGTCAGCGAACGCAAGGGCGGCCCCTCGGATGCAACGGTGGATATCCTCTCGCGTCAATTGCAGCGAAAAGCCGGCAAGGCCAGCTGGCGCAGGACCGATTCCGATCGAAAGCCCGTCGACATCGCCGCGGAACTGAGGAAATGTTGGCAGCGCGATGCTTCCGAGACCCTGCGCACGGCCTCCTGACTGTTGCGGATGATCGGCCTCAACCGAGTTCGAGCTTGGCCTCGACAAGCCCCGGCTCGTTCGCAAGATGCATGAGGGAGAAGCCGAATTCACGGCACATTGCCAGCATCTTGCTGTTTTCACTGAGCACGATACCTTCGATGCGGCGGATCCCATCGGCCTTTGCATAATCGACGATCTGGCTGAGCAACTCCCACCCCAGACCATGACCCTGCAAGTCCGTCCGCACCAGCAATGCGTATTCGGCGCTGACGTGGTCGGGATCGCAGGACAAGCGGCTGATGCCTGCCAGCGCGCCAGTGCTCGTGTCCAATGCTACGAAAGCCATGTTGCGGTCGTAGTCGAGCTGGGTGAGCCGCTTCAACATCTGGTCGGAGAAGCTTTTGCGCGGCGACAGAAACCGCATGCGCAGATCGTCGGGCGAAATCCTGCCGAGGAATTCGGGATAGAGCGCAATGTCCGCCGGCCTGATCGGCCGGATATGATAGCGAGCGTCTCCTGCCGAGATTTCCTTCTCCCAGCCTGACGGGTAGGGCCGGATGCACAGCGCGGGATTCGGCCCGGCTTCTTCCACCCGCTCCGGTTCGATCTCGATGCGTGCGTCCAGTGCGATCACGCCGTCGGCGTCGGCGAGCAACGGATTGATGTCCATTGACACGAGGCACGGAAAGTCGACGACCATCTGCGACAGGCCGTTTAGCGCCGCGACGATCGCCTGCCGATCCGCGGGTTTGCGATCGCGGAATCCGGCGAGCAGCCGGCCGATCCGCGTTTGCCCGATCAGGTCACCGGCAAGAACGTCGTCGAGCGGCGGCAACGCGATCGCGGTATCGTCGGTCACTTCAACGGCGACGCCACCCGCTCCGAACAGCAGAACCGGGCCGAAAATCGGATCGCGGCTGACACCAAGGATCAGTTCCTGAGCCTGTTTTCGCACCACCATCGGCTGCACGGCATAACCCTCGATATCGGCCTGGGGGTCGTGCTTACGCAACCGGGCCTTGACCGAGCGGGCGGCCTCCTCGGCTGCCGCCGCGGCCGCAATGCCGAGCACCACCCCGCCAATGTCCGACTTGTGCGAAATCGCCTTTGACAGCAGCTTGACGACGACCTGCTCGGATGTCTTGAGAAGCCGGCTCGCCGCTTTCCCCGCTTCGGCAGGGGATCTGGCGATGATCGTTTCGGGCACCGGGATGCCGTAGGCGGAAATCGCCGCCTTGGCCTCGGGTTCGGTCAGCATGCGCCGGCCTTCCCTGGCGACCCGCCTGAATACGGAAAGCACCGCTTCTCGACCGCTCGTGGCGGCCTCGCAGTGGCCCGACGGCGTACGCAGCAGGGCCCGCTGGGCTCGCGACCAGTCGGCGAGGTAGGATACGGCCGTCGCGGCATCAGCGGGTGTCTCGAGGCTGGCGATCCCCGCGTCCTGAAGAACACGCCGCCCTTCGCGCGCCGTGTGTTCGCCAAGCCAGCAGGTCAGGACCGGTTTGCCGCCGATCTTGCCGTCCTGCGCGAGCGTTGCCACCGCGTTTGCCGCGGCGAGCGGCGAGCCGAGCCCGGTCGGGCAGTTCATGACCAGGACAACGTCGGTCCCGGCATCGGCCGCGATGGCCTCGACCGCGGCCCGGTAGCGCTCAGGCGGAGCGTCGCCGATGATGTCGACCGGATTGGCATGCGACCATGTGGCCGGCAGGACGGCATCCAGGCGGGCAATCGTTCCCGGCGCGAGTTCGGCCAGTTCCCCGTTGCAGTCGATAAGTTGGTCGACGGCGAGCACGCCAGCGCCACCGCCATTGGTGACGATGCCGACGCGGGCTCGCTCCAGCGGAGCGAAGCGGGCGGTCGTTTCAACCGCATCGAACAACTCGGCCAGGCCTTTGACGCGCAGGATGCCTGCGCGCAGCAATGCGGCATCGACGACACGATCGGCTCCGGACAGCGCGCCGGTATGGGTGGCGGCCGCCTTGGCCGCCTGCTCGTGCCGGCCCGATTTGATGACGACCACCGGCTTGAGGCGCGCGGCGGCGCGCGCCGCCGACATGAACTTGCGCGGATTGGGAATGGTTTCGAGATACATCACGATGGCGTGGGTGTGCATGTCGCCCGCCAGCATGTCGAGGCAGTCCCCCACATCGACATCGGCCATGTCGCCGAGCGAGACGATCTGGGAGAAGCCGACATTGTTATCGCCTGCCCAGTCGATCAGCGACGTGGCAATGGCGCCCGATTGCGACAGCAGTGCGATATTGCCGGGCTTGGCGGCCATATGCGCAAATCCCGCGTTAAGTTTGACGGGCGGGATCATCAGTCCGACCGTATTCGGCCCGATGATGCGGAACAGTGTGGGCTTGGCAGCGTCGAGCATGGCCTGACGCAGGCCGTTCTCGCGGGTAAGCCCGGCGGTGATCACGACCGCGGCCCGCGTCCCCTTGTCACCGAGCTCGCGCACGATGCCGGGAACCGTGTCCGGCGGCGTGACGATGACACCGAGGTCTGGAATATCAGGCAGAACGGCAGTATTGGCGTAGCAGGGCCGATTTCCAATTTCGGAATATTTCGGGTTGACCGGCCAAATCTCGCCTTCAAAGCCGCCGTTGACGATGTTGTCGAACACGACACGGCCGACCGAGCCGACGCGCCCTGATGCACCGAAGATGGCGACCGACCTCGGGGCGAACGCATGTTCGAGATTTCGGATCGTCACCCTTATGCCTCCTGTTCGTGGCGATAATCGCCTGTCGATCTTGCCCGTTCGTTGCGTTGGATCAAAGTCTTCACCAGCCTATCGGGACTAGCTGTTTGCTTGAGTTCGACACGCCCGTCAGCGCCAGCGAAAATTGGCGAGCATCGATCAAATCGGAAGGCATCGCATGAACGAGTCCACTCTGCGGCGCGCATTGCTGGTCATCGCGGCCCTGGGTCTCGTTGGCGGCATCGGAGCCTGGCGAACCGGGCTCGGGCCTTTTGATGCCGGCACGATCTGGACGGTGGCCACCTTGCCCGTGGTGGCGGCTCTCGCCATCTCTATTCTGCGTGATTTCTGGATCGGCCGCTTTGGTGTCGATGCAATTGCGTTGGTGTCCATGTCCGCCGCGCTGCTGCTTGGCCAACCGCTGGCCGCGATAGTGGTCGCCATCATGTATGCCGGCGGCACCGTGCTCGAGGATTTTGCCCGCGGCCGTGCCGAGCGGAACCTCAAGGCACTCACCGACCGGTCACCGCGTGTCGCACATCGCGAATCGACACACGGAACGGAAAGGATTTCCGTCGAAAAGGTCGTTGTCGGCGACACCCTTCTGGTACGCGCCGGCGAACTGCTTCCGGTCGACGGTATCCTGCTCGATGCTTCAGCTTCGATCGATGAGTCCGCGGTGACCGGAGAGCCGCTGCCGGAACGACGGACCGCGGGCGACATGCTGCGTAGCGGCACCGTCAATGCGGGCGAGACCTTCAGCATGCGGGCTTCGGCCCTCGCCGAAGAAAGCACTTATGCCGCGATCGTACGCATGGTCGCCGCAGCACAGACCGCGAAATCTCCGTTCATTCGCATGGCGGACCGCTTTGCCCTGTTCCTGTTGCCTGCCACTCTGCTGGTTTCCTGCGCCGCCTGGTATGTTTCCGGCGACCCGATCAGAGCGCTTGCGGTGCTGGTCGTCGCAACGCCCTGCCCGCTCATTCTCGCTGCCCCCGTTGCCTTCATCGGCGGCGTCTCCCGAGCCGCGCGGGCCGGCATCCTGATGAAAGGCGGCACGGCTCTGGAGGCCCTCGCGCAAGTCCGAACCGCGATCTTCGACAAGACGGGAACCTTGACCATTGGCGGCGCCGAGCTCATCGAAATCGAAGCCGCGCCCGGCCGTGACGCGAACCAATTGCTGCAGTTGTTGGCGTCCCTGGAACAAGCCTCGCACCATGTGCTCGCCGACTCGATCGTCCGGACAGCGCGCGGCAGGCAGCTGATGCTTTCGCATCCGCGTGATGTCAGCGAGCATCGCGGTGCGGGCCTGAAGGGTCGAGTTGACAACATATCGATCGCCGCCGGATCGCGGGCTCTCGTGCTCGCCGACAAGCCGCCGCCCGGCTGGGCGAAAGGCGGCGAAGAAAAATACCGGGAGGAGCCGGTGCTCAGGGTTTTTGTCGCACTTGGCGGACGACTTGCCGGCGTGTTTACTTTCGGCGATGCGATGCGTGCCGATGCACACGACACGCTCGTCAACCTGCGCTCGGCCGGCATCACGCGCATGGTCCTGCTGACGGGTGATGACGGTGCCGCCGCAAAGCGTATCTCTTCCATGCTGGATCTGGATGCCGTCGTTGTCGATGCCATTCCCGCGGATAAGGTCGCGATCGTGGAGGCCGAGAAAGCAAGAGCGCCGACAATGATGGTTGGCGATGGCATCAACGATGCCCCCGCCCTTGCCGCGGCGACGGTCGGCGTCGCCATGGGCGCGCGCGGGGCGACAGCCTCTTCCGAAGCGGCCGATGTCATCGTTCTCACAGACCGGTTGGAGCCCGTCGCCGAGGCAGTGCGGATCGCCCGACGGACGCGCGCGATCGCCCTGCAGAGCATCGTTGTCGGGCTGGCGCTCTCGGGTGTCGCAATGGCCGCGGCGGCCATGGGGCAGATCGCGCCGGTGGCAGGTGCATTGCTTCAGGAAGGGATCGACGTCGCGGTCATCCTGAACGCACTGCGCGCCCTTGGCGACGGGCGTCTCCGGCGCGCATAGTGGACAACAACGGATCGGTGAACGGCCATGGCACAGCAGAATCTGGTGGTTTGCGGCAAATGCGGCGGGGTCAATCGCCTGCCGCCGGCGCGCAATGCCCACGAGGCCAAATGCGGAAAGTGCGGGAACAGGCTGTTTTCAGGTCACCCACTGGACGTCGACGCCAAGGCGTTCGACCACGAGATAGCGCGCAGCGGTATTCCCGTTGTCGTCGACATCTGGGCACCATGGTGTGGCCCGTGCAAGATGATGGCTCCGGCCTACGAAGCGGCGGCGCGCGAACTGGAGCCACATGTTCGCCTGCTCAAGCTCAACTCGGACAATGAGCAGGCTGTTGCTGCAAGGCTTGGCATTCGCGGCATCCCGACGATGATCCTCTTCCATGGCGGGCGTGAAATCGCGCGCACATCAGGTGCAATGACGGCAGGCCAGATCGTCAGGTGGGTTCGCGACCGCCTGCCGACGGTCGCCGCCTGAAAGCTGCAGCGGCAATGGATCCGCTCATCGCCCGGCTCGGACTGGCCCTGGCAATTGGCTTGCTCGTTGGACTGGAACGTGGCTGGCGCGAGCGGGAGGCGCCCGATCGCAGCCGCACGGCGGGCATTCGCACCTTTGGCATATCCGGCTTGCTCGGCGGCGTTCTGGCCGCACTCGCCAACGCGCTCGGTGCAGTATCGGTGCTGGTCGGCGGGTTCATCACCTTTGCCGCAATCTTTGCCTGGTACAAGGCGCGCGAAGCTGCCCATGACGAGGATTTCAGTGTCACGAGCGTGATCGCGGGCCTTGGCGTTTTTGCGCTGGGCGCGCTTTCGGTCACCGACGACTATCGGGCGGCTGCCGCCGGTGGTGCGGCATTGGCGGCAATCCTGGCCAGCCGAGAGGTGCTGCACGGCCTGCTGAAGCGACTGACCTGGATCGAACTGCGATCGGCTCTCATCCTGGCGGTGATGACGGCGATCGTCCTGCCCTTGCTGCCGAACCGGACGATGGACCCGTGGGGAGGTTTCAATCCGTGGGAGGTCTGGTTCCTGACGGTGCTGATGGCCTCGATTTCGTTCGCCGGCTATGTGGCTGTTCGTATTCTGGGAAATACGCGCGGCCTGCTCGTCAGTTCGCTCGCCGGCGCGATCGTCTCTTCCACCGCCGTGACCTTGGCGCTTGCCCGCAACGCCGCCTCGGCAAGCAACCCACTACCGCTCGCAGGAGCGGCATCATTGGCTGCAATGGTTTCCGTGCTCCGCGTCTGCGCCGTGGTTCTGATCATCGAGCCGAGCGTCTTCGCTTGGGTTGGCATTCCGGCCACCGCTGCTGCCCTCGTCTTCGCTGCCTGCGGCGCATTGCTGCTGATCCGCGATAGAGGGAATGGCGAAGGGAGCGCCATGGCACGCAATCCCTTCGAACTGGGCCCATTGTTGCTCTTCGCCTTGCTCTTCGCGATCGTCGCGACCGCGAGCGCCGGATTGGCCGCCCAATTCGGCGGGCGCGGATTGCTGGTGAGTTCGGCGCTTGCAGGTACGTTCGATGTCGATGTTGCGGTGCTCGGCGGGTTGCGCCTGGTCAAGCATTCCGTGTCCATCGAGACGGTGGGCCAGGCCGTGCTCGCGGCGCTGGCAGCAAACGCGGTCGGCCGGCTGTCGCTCGCGGTATTTGCCGGTCCGGTCAGATTCTGGTTGCCATTGGCGATCGCAACGTTGATCTCCGCGACCATGGGCATCTGCGCCATCCTGTTGCTTGGCACCTGAGGGAAGCGCGGCGACCGAGCTTTGTTTGATGCGGATCAAGGGCCAGGTCCAGCCACCGCTCTATGAAACTCCGTAAAGGAGTTCGCCATGACCAGCCTGAAGGATCTCACCCCCAAATTCCGCCACGTCCGTCTGCTGCTGGCCCGTGAAAAGGGCCACCCGGAAGGCGACCGCGAAGAGGGTTACGACGTGTTGGCTCCGCTGACCGGCGAAGGCCGGATCGATGCGGAAGAGTGGAGATCGCACAGGGCTTCCTGTCGCGTTCGCCGCTTCCGCACCGGCGAGGAGGACCTGATCGGCAGACTGAGGCGCAAGCCGGGCGGACAATGGTATTTCGACTACGCCGAAGGCGATCGCGACGACGAAATCGGCTTTCATCTCGGCGACGAACGGTTCGTGACCGGCGAATATGTGTCGATCGAGCGCAACGGCGCCATGCACACCTACCAGGTAGCGCGGGTCGAGCGGCCTTGACGCCGCGACGACAGATTCGCTGCGAGTAGATCATTTCGCGACGCATCCTCATCGTGGTCGGCCATCCCGACCCGTCCCCGGACCGGCTCTGCCGCGGCCTTGCCAAGGCCTATGGCGAAGGCGCGGAGAAGGCGGGACACGCCGTGCGCCGGGTCGATCTGGCGGCACTTGATTGTCCAATGCTGCGGACAATGCAGGAGTTCGAGCATGGTGCGGTGCCCGTCGGCCTCAGGGAGGCCGCCGACGCGATCGTCTGGGCCGAGCACATCGTCTTTGTCTTTCCACTGTGGCTCGGAACCATGCCGGCCATGCTCAAGGCATTCCTGGAACAGGTCATGCGGCCGGGAACCGCCTTTGCCCACCCGGACAAGGACGGCGGCTTCACCAAGACACTGCTTCGCGGCCGCTCCGCACGCGTCGTGGTGACGATGGGCATGCCTGCCGTTCTCTACCGCCTATGGTTCCTTGGACATGGCCTGGCCGGCATGCGGCGGAGCATCCTGCATTTCGTCGGCATCAGTCCGGTGCGTGAGACATTGTTCGGCATGGTCGCCGGCGCCGGCGATGCGACCCGTGCGAAGTGGATCCGGCAAATGCGCGGTCTGGGAGAACGGGCCGGATAATTCTCGACTGTCAATCACGGCCGAGCCAGGGCACGCCAACTCGGCGCCCCACCCTGGACCGCGCGACGCCCTTGCCCACAGAATCGACGATGCCGACGATTTCGTGACCCGGAATGAGCGGCAGGTTTGGATGACGCAAATCCCCATCAATGACGTGCAGATCGGTGCGACAGACAGCGCATGCCTCGACCTTCAGCCTTATCTCGCCCGTCCCAGGCATGGGATCGGGCCTGTCGACCAGCTTCAAGGGGGCGCCGACCTTTTCGAGCACCATCGCTTTCATGACGCGCTCCATACGCCGCAGGAAAAAATGCCCAGACCGCCCAATCCGTCTGTTTGGTCGAGCCAACGTTCGGCCCAACCGTTGACCTTGCCTTCGGACGTAACCTTGCCGTCATGCGTCAGCCAAGCCGACAGGACCGGCGATCCCGGCGAGCTTTCAAAAACTGCGACAATCGCAGGGTCGCCAGGTTCAAGGCCTATGGATCGACAGTGAATTCGGCCCACATGCCGGCTCCATAGTGACCCGGTACGTTGCAGACAAGCAGGTATTTTCCAGCCTTCAGTTCGACGGTCAACGTGCCTGATTTGCCGGGATCGAGCTCTGAAACCTCGCCCTTGTCGCCTGCCTTGTCTTCGTCGACCCGGTTCTCGGCATCAAGATAGGGAAGCGGCTTGCCGGGATCGGCAAGATACATGACGATCATTTCGTGAACGGTGTCCTTGGAGTCATTTTTCACGTTGAATGTAACCTCCCCTGCCTTCACCGCTCCGGGGGACGCCTTCATACCCATGGTGGCCTTGGAGAGATCGATCCCGGGCGTCGCATAAGCGAGCCCCATGGGCATTTGCACGCTTGCCCCCTTGTCCCATAAAGAGACCTGGACAATCGAAGCAGCCCGCGTCGCGCCGGCGCTGCCGATCATAAGCATTGCGGCGGCAAGCCCAAGCGTAGCTCTCCTCAATATGGCTTTCATGACTTTTCTCCTCGGGATAGCAGCAGAAGCGCTCTGTATCCGAGCCATCATCCTGCTCGCGGCGCCACCCGCGATCCTTGCGCCAGATCAAACCTACCGGCGGTGAACCCTATCGGCGGGCCTATGTCGCTGTCAGCCAGTTGTCAGGTTGAATTGGCTATCCCGCACCAATGACGGTCATACCGCCGTCTGACCGAACCGGTCGAAATCCCCCCTCAAGGCGCAACATCCGCGCCCAACCTCTCGAATGGAGCCATTATGTATCGCACACTCGTCCTCGCCGCGCTCGCCGGCATGCTTGCAGGACCGGCGCTCGCTGCTGGCGGCAGCTGCAGCCCCGCGCCGAAATCACAGTTCAAGCCCAAGGCAACGCTCGAGGCGCAATTGACCGGCGAAGGTCTCACCGTCCGCCAGATCAAGGTCGAGAAGGGTTGCTATGAAGTCTACGCAGTCGACAAGTCCGGCAAGAAAGTGAATCTCGCCTACAATGCCGAGACCCTTGAAAAGCTCGATAATGCCGAAGCCGGCGAAAACTGATCGGAACGCTTCAATAGCGGCGGACGCGCAACCATCGCTGGAGATGGTGCGCGTCTGGGACCGAGTCGTGCGAGGCTTTCACTGGGCGCTGGTGCTCAGCTTCGTTACGGCCTGGCTCACCTCCCATTCTTCGGAGGACGTCCACTATTGGGCTGGCTACACTGCTGCCGGGCTGGTCGTGACGCGGCTCGTGTGGGGTGTCCTTGGCACACCCTATGCGCGCTTCTCGCAATTCGTGCGTGACCGGGAAACGGTGCTGCGCTACCTCTGGGCGTTGCTGCACGGTCGCGAAGCCCGCTACATCGGCCACAACCCTGCCGGCGGCGCAATGATACTCATGCTGATCACGGCGATGGGTTCAACCGCACTGACCGGTTGGCTGATGACGACGGACGCCTATTTCGGCGTGTCGTGGGTCGAAACGATGCACAGCCTCAGCGCACACGGCCTACTTCTGCTGGTCCTTTTCCATATGGGCGGCGTCGTTATGGCAAGCTTTCGCCATCGCGAAAATCTGGTACGGGCCATGATCACGGGGCGAAAACGCAAGGCCGAGCCGGCGGACATTGCCTGAACCCATCTAACCGACCAGATCCGATTTGCGCCCTGGACGCTTTCGGGGCGCAAGTCGGTCGCTCCCTGTTCGATCGGCTGGGCGATCGCAGCCGTGGGCATGCTGGCACTGGTCTTCGTCTATCAATCGCTAGCCACCCCCAAGCCCGAGCTGGACGCAGGGTCCTACGCCTACGCCAAGGCCGGCTTCGGCCCCTTTATCGGCTTCAAAGCGGCCGCGCTTGCTCCTCGACGACCTTCAATCGGACCACCGAGACCGAGCAAAGAGCCTGTGCGACGACTTTGGTCGAAACGCTGCCCAGGTGGCGGCGGATTGCCGAAGATGCCCGGGCTCCAACGACGATGTGGCCGACGTCATTGTGCTCGGCATAGTCGAGGATCGCATCTGCGGGGCTGACCGCTTCGAGCACATGATAACTGATGCGGTCTTCCGGCAGATGAAGCGGGTGAGCCCAATCCTTCAGCGCCACCAGCCGTTTCAAGTAGACCGGGCGTCCGGATTCGTCGACCGCCCGCGTCTCTCCTATGATCTCGGTCCTCAGGACCGTCACGCAGGCCAGCCGGGAATCCTCGCGCGAAGCAAGTACACGAGCGGTTTCATTGAGGACCTCGCCCGCCAGCGCATCGCTGCCATTGGCCAGATCGACCGCGGCGAGGACAATGGACGGTCCGGCCTGCGTCCTCGACAAGGTCGGCTTGCCGACAAGCGATCTGTCAGCCGTCTTGCGAAACAGCCTGGCGGTCGCGGCCCATATCCCCTTGTCCTGCGGTTTGCGCCTGGCGACCACCACCTGGTCGGGGTTCCTCAAGTCGGACAGAAGGTGCGCCGCCTCGACATATCGTCGAGACCTGTCCACTTCCATGCATCTCAGGATGATGGCTTCCAGCCAGCGCGGAATGGCATCGTTGATATCTCTCGGCGACCTTGGAGCGTGATAGAGTCTGCGCTTCATCCCCGCGAAAGTCGCAGGCCGCCCGAACGGCTCCTCGCCCGTTGCCAGCTGATAGAGGATGCAACCCAGAGCAAACAAGTCACTTGCAGGATCGGACCGCTCTCCGAGCACCTGTTCTGGTGAAATATAGGCGGCCGTGCCCATCGGCACCGAGCTTTCCGCGCCGAGAAGATCGGGAAGCTCCGCGTGCCGAGCGAGCCCGAAGTCGAGGAGCACTGCCCCGCGCTCGGCGAGAATGACATTCTCGGGTTTGAGATCGAGATGGACGACCTTCTGCCGGTGCAGGGCAGCGAGTGCGGTCGCGATCTCGGCGCCGATCCTTGCCACCTCGTCCACGGGGAGCGGCGCGTTGCCGACGAGATCCGCCAGGCCGGTGCCGGCCACGAACTCCATGGCAAGATAGGGCACGCGCGACAAGCTGCCGGCTGCCGCAAAACGCGGCACATGCGGGCCTGACAGGCGTTTGAGGATCAGCTCCTCCGCCTCGAAACCGAGGATGACGGAAACAGCCCCGCCCGGGTCGAGAAACGGTATCTTCAGCACAAGCGGGAATTCATATCGCGGGTTGGTCGCCCGCCAGAGCGAGGCCATGCCGCCGGCAGGCAGCTTTTCCACCAGCTCGAAGCCATCGATGACTGCCCCTGCCTCAAACCGTTGCATGGGAATACGTCTCCTCAGCGGCCGATCTTCAAACGCATGCCAAGCCAACCGGGCAGGCCGGCGGCCTTGATCTTGCGTGCCGTTTCTTCATGATCATAGGGGACACGAACCATCGTGGCCTCGTGGCGTTGTGTGTCGACAAGAACAAAGCATGCGGCCGGGTTGCCATCGCGAGGTTGACCAACTGCGCCGGCAATTATCAGATGCCTCCTCAGCGCGGACAGTGGTGCCGCCACGTTGTCCAGCGGCTGAAAATGCATCGGTCGACGCCCGGATAGCGCATAATAGATGGCCGGCACGTGGGTATGGCCGCAGAAAATGAACTGGGCATCCATTGAAGACAGGCAGCGTTCTGCCGCATCGACGTCGCGTATATACGACCATTTTTCTGGCCTCTCGGCGCTGGCGTGCACATACAGCCGGTTCTCGGATTGCAGTGAAAGCGGCAATCGCGCCAGGAAATCGAGGTGCGTGGAAGTGAGGCGTTCACGGGTCCACTGGGCCGAGAACCGCGCATTCTCAGTCATGTTGCTCAGGTTCCGCGCCACTGCCTCGTCGTGGTTGCCCATGATGCAAAGCGCGCCGCACGCCACCAGATCGACGGCCTTCTCGATCACATAGACGGGATCCGGCCCATAGCCGACCAGATCGCCGAGCAACACCACCTCGTCCGGATCGTGCCTTCGGACGGCCTCCAGGACTGCGTCGAACGCCTCGCGATTGGCATGGATATCAGACAGGATCGCGATGCGCATTCAACCTATCCCGAGCGTAGGCAAACCATAGGCAACCGGCGGCGCGAATGATTTGATCCGGCTCAACACCCATGCGCGAGATAATCGGGAGGAGCAATAACCAAGCTGCCAACCACGACAGTCGCATCCGCGGAGCCGGTATATCGCGGATATCACGGTACCATCTGCAAAGTCGAAGACGCCGGGTCGGATGGCAGCGAGATCGCAGCCGACGCCAAGAGCGGCCGTCTGACGTCCAGGCCTCGCCTAGGTAGTTTCCCGTAGGGACATAACCGAATTTCGGCACCCGCCGATTTGCGCGATTGCTGTGTCACGGATCAACCGGGAAGACAGCCATGCAAGCCTACACCTCCTCCAGGATTTCATTGTCGTCGCGTCTTGCTCAGCCAGGCCTGCCAGCGCCACTCGATTCCGGGCCGGTGCAGCCGGTCAGCTTCTTTCCAGCCGGTTCAGAGATCTATGCCCAGGGCGAGAAGGCGGGAGCGTTCTACCAGGTTGAGTTCGGCGCCGTTCGCATCTACCGACTGCTTGCCGATGGCCGCCGGCAGATAAGTGCCTTCCACCTGGCTGGAGAGACGTTCGGCTTCGAAGCTGGCACGACGCACCATTTCTTCGCCGAAGCGATCAATGCCGCCTGCGTTCGCGTCTTCCACTTCAATGCTGGGGCGGACATGTCGCGTCAGTTGCTGCCCCTGGCGCTCAAGGGGTTGACCAGAGCCCAGGAACACCTCCTCGTCCTGGGTCGCCAAAACGCCATCGAACGCGTGGCCGCCTTCCTGGTGGATATGGTGGAGCGCCAAGGCGGCCTGCGGCAGGTGGAACTTCCGATGTCGCGCATGGACATCGGCGACTATCTGGGACTCACCATCGAAACCGTGTCACGGGTTTTCACCCGGCTGAAGGACAAGGGCGTGATCCGCCTGCTCAACCTGCGCAGCGTCGAAATCCTCAGGCAGGACCTGCTGCGGGCCATGGGCGAATGAGCCCCCCAAGCAGAGAGCATAACGTCAGCCTCAGATCAAGGATCTTATTGTCATGAACGATATACTTACCACCCACACCGGATTTCGCTTCGAAGTGCGTCGCGCGCGCCCTGAAGACGAGGCCAAGCTGGCCGAGTTCTTCACGCATGTGACCGCGGAAGATCTGCGCTTCCGCTTTCTCGGCGCTGTGAAGGAGGTTTCGCATGAACGACTGGTGGCTATGACGCGTTCAGACGACGCCCATACCCATAATTTCGTGGCCTTCTCGACCGACGGGATGTTGATCGCCGTTGCGACGCTGGCAAGCGATCGCGCCGACCGAACCGGCGAGGTCGCGATCTGCATTCGCGCGGATCGCAAGCATCTGGGCGTTGGCTGGGAACTGCTCGCCCATATCTCGAAATATGCCGAAAAACTTGGACTCGAAGCGATCGAAGCGATCGAGAGCCGTGAAAACCGTGCCGCCATCGAGGTCGAGCGCGACATGGGTTTCACCTTGACCACCGATCCCGACGATGCGACACTTGTCCAGGTTCGAAGGGAACTGGGCGCGCGATCAGCCGGTTAGGGACCCGGCCCCTCCTGGTTTGCCGAAGACGCAAAGATCGACATCTCTACCGCGACAGCACGTTCTTCATCTGCTGGAATGACAAGGACATCGACGCGGGAATTGCGATTGCTGACAACTTCCTCGCCTCTTCGGTTTCGCTGTTCATCGATGCCAACTCCAAGCCAGGCCGCGGCGGCGCCGATCCTTTCCCGGACCAACGGCGCGTTTTCGCCAATGCCGGCAGTGAACACCAGCGTGTCCAGTCCTCCCATGGCAGCGGCCAGCGATCCCATCTCGCGTCCGATCCGATAAACGAAGAGATCGACAGCCTGAGCGGCAGCAGGATCCTTCGAGCCGATCAGGGTCCGCATATCGCCAGATATACCAGACACGCCGAGTAGGCCTGATTGCTCGTAGAGAAGCATGACCAGTTCTTCGGCGGACAGCCGCCGTTCCTGCAGCAAGTGGAGGATGACCCCCGGATCGAGCGCACCGCAACGCGTGCTCATGACAAGGCCGTCCAGGGTCGAAAACCCCATCGTCGTGGCGACGCTTCGTCCGGCGTCCATGGCGCACAGGCTGGCGCCGCTGCCGAGATGAGCGACGATCGTGCGGCCGCCGGCGACGGCGCCGTATCGGTCATGCAGCTTCGCGGCGATGTGGCTGTAGGACAGGCCATGAAAGCCGTAGGAAACGATGCCCGCCTCGGTCATCGCGCGCGGCAGACCGTAGGTTTTGGCAAGCTCCGGCCGGGTCGAATGAAACGCCGTGTCGAAGCATCCTATCTGGACGGCCTGCGGCAGGAGTGCAGTGGCCAGCGCCACAATCTCGAGATTGATCCGTTGGTGGATGGGCGCCATTGGCTCGAGCAGGCGCAGTGCCTTGAGCGTGCGTTCGTCGAGCTGCGTTGCTTCGGTGAAGTCGCGCCCGCCGTGAACGATCCTGTGCCCTACCCTGTCGATGCGACGCAAGAGATCGTTTTCGACGAGCACGGCGGCAACCGCCGCGAACGCCTTGTCCATATCGATCGGTTCTTTGCTCAGGCTCCTGTCGACTTTGGACCTGCCGGCCGCGGCCTCGACACGCAGCCGTGGTTGTTGACCCAGAGACGAGACGTTGCCGCGCAGCCGCAGCGGCAGATCACCGCGTCGCCCGAAGACGGCGAACTTCAGGCTCGAAGAACCGCCGTTCAGAACAAGCATCGCATCGGTCATGAAGCCATCCGAAATCTTGCCATTCCCATGCGTTTGCGAACGGGTGTCCGTTCAATCCGGCCGCTTCGGCGCCGCATCAGGATCCCGTCCCCACTTCCAGTCAAGGATTTCCGGCATATCCCGCCCATGGGCGCGAATATAGGCTCGATGTTCAAGCAGCTTGCTTTCCATCTTCTGCTTCAGGCCGACGCGCACGCGCCCCAATTGCGGGACCCAGTCCAGCACGCTCTGGACAATGTGGAAGCGGTCGAGGCCGTTCATCACGGTCATGTCGAAAGGGGTCGTCGTCGTCCCTTCCTCGTTGTAGCCGCGCACATGGATGTTGTCGTGGTTGGTGCGCCGATAAGTCAGGCGGTGAATGGTCCAGGGATAGCCGTGATAGGCAAAGATGACCGGTTTATCCGGGGTGAACAGCGCGTCGAAATCACGATCCGACAGACCGTGCGGATGATATTCCTTCGGCTGAAGCGTCATCAGGTCGACGATATTGACCACCCTGATCCTGAGGTCGGGAGCCTGTTGCCTGAGGATCTGCACGGCGGCCAGCGTTTCGAGGGTCGGGACGTCGCCGGCGCAAGCCATCACCACGTCGGGCTCAGCCCCATCGTCCGTCGACGCCCAGTCCCAGATGCCGATCCCTGCTCGGCAGTGAACGATCGCCTTGTCCATCGGCAGCCACTGCCATGACGGCGGCTTGCCTGCGACGATGACGTTGATGCGGTTCCAGGTCTGCAGCACATGGTCGGTCACGCACAGCAAGGTGTTGGCATCCGGTGGCAGGTAGACCCGTACGATGTCGGCCTTCTTGTTGAGGGCGACGTCGATGAAACCGGGGTCCTGATGGCTGAAGCCGTTATGTTCCTGATGCCAGACATGGCTGGACAACAGATAGTTCAGCGATGCGATCGGCCGGCGCCACGGGATCTCGCGGCAGGCATCCAGCCATTTCGCATGCTGGTTGAACATGGAATCGACGATGTGGATAAACGCCTCGTAACAGGAAAACAGGCCGTGGCGCCCCGTGAGCAGGTAGCCTTCCAGCCAGCCCTGGCAGGTGTGCTCGGAGAGGATTTCGAGAACCCGGCCGTCGCGCCCGAGATGAACGTCTTCGGGCAGGATCTTTTCCATCCAGCCGCGCTCCGTGACTTCAAACACGTCCTGAAGGCGGTTCGAGGCAGTTTCGTCCGGGCCGACGATGCGGAAGTTCTTCGCGGCCTCATTCAACCGCATGACGTCACGCAGGAAGCCGCCCATCACCCGCGTCGACTCGGCCTTGATGGCGCCGGGGCGCTCGACCGCAACGGCGTGGTCATGCAACCCCGGCAGTTCGAGGGACCTGCGCAGCAGGCCGCCATTGGCGTGCGGGTTTGCACTCATTCGTTTCGTTGCCTGGGGTGCCGTGGCGCGGATCGAAGCGACAGGAGCGCCAGCGGCGTCGAACAGTTCCTCGGGCCGGTAGCTTCTCAGCCACTCCTCAAGCAGCTTGAGATGCGCGGGGTTTTCCGCAAGGCCCGACAATGGAACCTGGTGCGAGCGCCAGAAGCCCTCGGTCTTCAGGCCGTCGACCTCTTTCGGCCCGGTCCACCCCTTAGGGCTGCGCAGCACGATCATCGGCCATTTTGGTCTTGGCGCGGTCAGGGCTAGTCCGTTGCGCGCGGCATGCTGGATAACCTTGATGCGATCAAACGCATCGTCGAGCACCCTCGCCATCCGCTCATGCATCAGGACCGGCTCGTGGCCTTCCACGAACAGCGGCTCATAGCCGTAGCCGGTAAACAGCGCGCGCAATTCCTCTTCGGGAATGCGGGCCAGAACAGTTGGATTGGCGATCTTATAGCCGTTGAGATGCAGGATCGGCAGCACGGCCCCGTCGCGCGTCGGGTTGAGGAATTTGTTGGAGTGCCACGCGGCTGCCGACGGTCCGGTTTCTGCTTCACCGTCGCCGACCACGCAGGCAACGATGAGATCAGGATTGTCAAAGGTCGCGCCATAGGCGTGCGAAAGCGAATAGCCCAACTCGCCGCCCTCATGGATCGAGCCAGGCACGTCCGGTGCCGCGTGGCTCGGTATGCCGCCGGGAAACGAGAACTGCCGGAACAGCTTGCGCATGCCCTGCTCGTCCATCGCAATGTCCGGATTGAGCTCGCTGTAGGTGCCTTCCAGATAGGTATTCGCCACCATTGCCGGGCCGCCGTGACCGGGCCCGCAGATATAGATCACATTCGCGCCCCTGAGCCGGATGACGCGATTGAGGTGGGCATAGATGAAGCTCAATCCGGGCGACGTTCCCCAGTGGCCGAGGAGACGCGGCTTGACGTGCTCAAGCCGCAACGGTTCGCGCAGCAGCGGGTTGTCGAGCAGGTAGATCTGGCCGATCGTCAGATAGTTGGCGGCGCGCCAATAGGCATCGATATCATGCAGCTCGCGATCCGACAGAAGGCCGCCGGAAGCTGGTATCGTCCTATGCTCGGTCATGTCTGGCTCCCATCCTGTTGGCGCCCTGTCGCCGGAGCGCGACATGGGCTTGTGTTCGTCGATCCGCGCGAATGGACACCAACGCGTATGCACGCTTTCCGTTCATCGCTTCGCAACCTTACGTACCTCGAGCGTGCTCGCCTCCGGGCATGTCGCCATGCGGAGACATGCTATTGGCTTCATGAGATTTCGCCTCATTCGCAACAGCGCCGAACCACTGGATGCCTGCGCTCGCGACATCTATGGCAGCCGCGGACAGCGCTGCATTGATTCACCGCAAATGCTGCCATCGGTGCGGCCCTTGCGGATGCTCTTTTTCCGGTTGACCGGCCGAGGCACTCTCCCTATGTTCCGCGCAATTTCGAGGGCCGCCCTTTCGCGCCCGCGGGAGCGCGTAGCTCAGCCGGTAGAGCAACTGACTTTTAATCAGTAGGTCATGGGTTCGAATCCCATCGCGCTCACCAATATTTCAATGAAATCAATAGATTACCTCGCAAGCATTTCCACTGTGGCACTCTGCCTGCTTCGATCGACGGCGCAACGCCCCCGGCGAAGCGCTGGCGTCACCTCGCGTCGGCGCTGGTGGGAGGCCGGAGAAACATTACAATTCAGCAACTTGGGATTTAGCGAGGAACCTTACCCAAAACCACCCGTTGTCTCGCCTCAAGGGACGTCAATCACCCTTTCGAAGGAGGAAGACCATGAACAAGATCGTATCGGGTATACTGGCGACCACCCTGTCGGCATCGTTTGCCGCGACTGCTCTGCCTGCCAATGCCGCGCAGATGTTGGTGCCGCAGGCGGCATCGGCTTCGAGCGATGTGCAGACGGTCGACTACAAGCCGTGGATGAAGAACCGCCACTTCAACCGCAATTTCAACGGCAATCGTAACTTCGCGCGTAACGGCGACGCCTATTGGAATGGCCATCGCGGCTATCGCGAATATCATCGCGGCTATCGCCGCCATGGCGACTACTGGTTCCCGCTGGCAGCTTTCGCGACTGGCGCGCTGATTACGGGCGCCATCGTCAACAGCGAGAATAACCGCGTCTCCGAAGGCAATGCGCATGTGCGGTGGTGCTACGACCGCTATCGCAGCTATCGTGCTTCGGACAACACATTCCAGCCGAACTACGGACCGCGCCAGGAGTGCCGTTCGCCTTACTGACCCAGGGATGAGTGACAGTAGCTGGCAAGTCTGAGTACAAGGCCCGCGTTGGAAATGGCGCGGGCCTTTTCGTTGAAACTTTCAGCATCCCGATCAACGGAATTCCTGTCAGCTGGCCCAGCTTGCGCTTTTGAGCATCAGATAAAGGCCTCCACCTTCCCGCGCGGAGAACGATAGGCTCCGAGCGCGTCGCAGACTCGCACCATTGCCGCGGTCAGTTCCCAGCCGAGTGCTTCCAGATCATCTGTCGTGTCGGTCACATAAGCCTGCTGAAGTTCGGCAATATCATTCTCCTCGCCGAAGGAACGAACGCGATTGGCGTCGGCGAGAAGTTCATTGGGCAAGTTGGAATTCGACCATGCCCAAAGCCAGTTACCGGCCTTGGCGCTTGTCGAGCCGGCAATCTGAATCTCGGCAACGACCTTGACGGTACCATTGTCCGAAAACAAAAAGCCTGCCGGTCGTCAGGTCATAGTCATAGCGCGGCCAGTGGCCGAGGCGGAATTCCTTCTCCAAATGGGCATTCTTGGCCGTGAGCTGTTCAAAAGCCTCGTCTCGCCAAGCAGGATACCAGTCTGGCTGCATGTCCCCCACCTCAGGTCCGTTCCTGTGGTGACCGTTATGACACGCTCAGCGTCCTGCGCACAGCATCGCGCCAGCCTGCCAGCTTGGCGGATCGCGTGGCGCTATCCATCTCCGGCTTGAACCGCCGCTCGAGCGCCCAGCTCTTGGCGAATTCCTTCGCCTTGGGCCAGACGCCAGCCTTCGAGCCGGCAAGCCAGGCCGCACCCAGCGCGGTCGTCTCGAGGATGGTCGGGCGATCGACGGGAGCATCGAGAATGTCGGCCAGCCGCTGCATGGTCCAGTCCGACGCGACCATGCCGCCATCGACCCTCAGCACCGTTTTCGCCGAAGTGCCTTTCCAGTCCTTGCGCATGGCATCGAGCAGGTCGCGGGTCTGATAGGCGACGGCCTCCAGTGCCGCGCGCGCAAACTCCGCAGGACCGGAGTTGCGTGTCAGTCCGAAGATCGCGCCGCGCGCCTCGGCGTCCCAATGCGGCGCGCCGAGACCGACAAAGGCCGGCACCAGGTAGACGTTTTGCGTCGGATCGGCTTGATCAGCGAGTTTGCCGCTCTGCTCGGCCTTGCCGATCACCTTGATGCCGTCCCGCAGCCATTGCACGGCAGCGCCGGCGATGAAGATCGAGCCTTCCAGGGCATAGGTGGTCTTGCCGTTCAGCCGATAGGCGATAGTGGTCAAGAGCCGGTTCTTCGAACGCACCAGATCGCCGCCGGTGTTGAGCAGAGCGAAGCAGCCGGTGCCATAGGTGGATTTCAGCATGCCCGGCTCGAAGCAGGCCTGGCCGATGGTCGCCGCATGCTGGTCGCCGGCGACGCCGAGGATCCTTATCTCGGCGCCGAACAGATTTTTCTCGGTCACTCCATAATCATCGGCACAGTCTTTGACCTCCGGCAGTATTTTTGCCGGAATGTTGAGAATGGCCAAAAGCTCGTGGTCCCAGGTGTTTTCCGCGATGTTGTAGACCAGCGTGCGCGAGGCGTTGGTGGCGTCGGTGGCGTGGACCTTGCCGCCGGTCAGCCGCCAGATCAGAAAACTGTCGATGGTGCCGGCCAGCAATTCGCCTTTCTCAGCGCGTTTTCTCGCGCCCTTCACCTTGTCGAGCATCCAAGCGATCTTGGTGCCCGAGAAATAGGGATCGAGCAGCAGGCCGGTCTTGCGCGTGAATTTCTTCTCGAGCCCCTGCTTCCTGAGCTTCTGGCATAGCGGTGCAGTGCGCCGGTCCTGCCAGACGATGGCGTTGTGGATGGGCTTGCCGGTCGCCCTGTCCCAGATGACGACGGTCTCGCGCTGGTTGGTGATGCCTATGGCCGCAACGTCGGACGCTTCGCGGCCACCATTCTTCAGCGCGGCCTTCACGGTCGTCACGACGCTTGCCCAAATCTCTTCCGGGTCATGCTCGACCCAGCCCGACGCCGGATAGTGCTGGGTAAATTCCTTCTGGCCGCTGCCGGCGACTTTCATCTCACCGTCAAACAGGATCGCCCGGGTCGATGTCGTTCCCTGGTCGATGGCCAGTATGAAGCCGGACATGATTTATATCTCCCGGCGCAGCGTGCTCAGCGCTGCTGCGATACGGCCATAGGCAGCGTCGGCAAGTGTTAGCATTGGTGTGGCATCAACGTCTAAGGTTAGGTCGCCGCTGCGAATGAAGGCCCGTATGACCGAGTGATCGGGGCGAAACCAACGACCATCGTCGGTCGAGACACCGTCAGGATCAATTCCATCACCGAAGATCATGGCATAGGCAGCGAGAAAAGCTACGGATCGAGGTTTATCGGCATAGGTATCCTGGGGGCCATTTTGCCATTTTTCCAGCACCTCCGATCGTTCGAAAGGATGATCGGCTATTGTACATGCCGACGCGCCGTCGCGAGCACGACTTTGAGGATTCAACAAGTATCCAAAGGACCGGACAATCCCTTCGATGTGCTGCGAGTGCATTGTTCCTCCCTAAACGCAAATGAGCCGGAGTTGCTACTCCGGCCCACAAAATGCTAGCGCATTTACTTCTGCCAGCTCTTCACCAGTTCGTCGTAGTTGATGGTGATCGGCTTGTCCTTCTCCTTCTCGAGCTTCAGCTGAGGCGCCAGATTGCCGCCCTTGACCGCGTCGGCGTTCCAGTAAGCAAGGTCATGCTCTTCGGCCATCTTCGGTCCGATGTCGCCCTGGACACCGGATTTCTCGATACGTGCCATGACTTTTTCCTGATCGGCACAGAGTGAATCCATGGCCTCCTGCGGTGTCTTGGCACCAGACGATGCGTCACCGATGTTCTGCCACCAGAGCTGCGCCAGCTTCGGATAGTCCGGCACGTTGGTACCGGTCGGCGTCCACTGCACGCGGGCCGGCGAGCGATAGAACTCGATCAGACCGCCGAGCTTCGGCGCACGTTCGGTGAAGCTCTTGTCATGGATGGTGGAGTCGCGAATGAAGGTCAGGCCAACCTGGCTCTTCTTCACATCGACGGTCTTCGAGGTGACGAACTGGGCATAAAGCCAGGCGGCCTTGGCGCGGTCGGTCGGCGTCGACTTCATCAGCGTCCAGGAACCGACGTCCTGATAGCCGAGCTTCATTCCGTCCTTCCAGTAGGAGCCGTGCGGAGACGGCGCCATGCGCCACTTCGGCGTGCCGTCCTCGTTCATGACCGGCAGGCCGGGCTTGACCATGTCGGCGGTGAAGGCGGTGTACCAGAATATCTGCTGGGCAACATTGCCTTGCGACGGCACGGGGCCGGATTCGGAGAAGGTCATGCCCTGGGCTTCCGGCGGCGCATAGGCTTTCAGCCAATCAAGATACTTTTGGATGGCATAGACCGACGCTGGTCCATTGGTGTCGCCGCCGCGCGCGGTGCACGAGCCGACAGGCCGCGACTTCGCATCGACCTTGATGCCCCATTCGTCGACCGGCACACCGTTCGGCAGGCCCTTGTCGCCATTGCCGGCCATCGAAAGCCAGGCGTCCGTGAACCGCCAGCCGAGCGACGGGTCCTTCTTGCCGTAGTCCATGTGGCCATAGACCTTCTTGCCGTTGACGTCGCGGCCAGTGAAGAATTCGGCGATATCCTCATAAGCCGACCAGTTGACCGGCACGCCGAGATCGTAGCCGTACTTGGCCTTGAAGTCGGCCTTGTTCTTCTCATCGTTGAACCAGTCGTAACGGAACCAATAGAGGTTCGCGAACTGCTGGTCGGGCAGTTGGTAGAGTTTCTTGTCCGGCGCGGTGGTGAACTTCGTGCCGATGAAGTCGTCGACGTCGAGCATCGGATCGGTGACGTCCTTGCCTTCGCCCGCCATCCAGTCGGTCAGGTTGCGCACCTGCTGGTAACGCCAGTGGGTGCCGATCAGATCGGAATCGTTGACCCAGCCGTCATAGATGTTCTGGCCGGTCTGCATCTGGGTCTGGATCTTTTCGACGACATCGCCTTCCTGGATGACGTCATGCGTGACCTTGATGCCGGTGATGGCGGTAAAGGCCGGCGCCAGCACCTGAGACTCGTACTGGTGGGTGGTCAAGGTTTCAGACACGACTTTGATTTCCATGCCGGCGAAGGGCTTGGCCGCGTCGATGAACCACTGCATTTGCTTTTCCTGGTCGGCGCGGGAAAGCGTCGACACGCCGCCTATCTCTTTGTCCAAAAAGGCTTTTGCCTCATCCATCCCGGCATAGGCATTGCCTACGCCGAGCAACAGGACAAGGGCCGTTGTTGATGTTAAAAATTGCCGTCGCATGTGTTTCCTCCACTGTTTCAGGTTTCAAGTGCGATCTGGAGCGGTCGCCGGCACGCGGCCGCTCCAACAGTATCCCCCTCTATACGTAGCGGAACACGCCGATGGCGTAGACCACGGAGAGAGCGAGAGCCCACCACAGGTTGGATCCAACGAGACCCAGCCAAGCGAGATGAATAAAGGCGCTGCCAAGCAGCGACAGGAAAAGACGATCGCCGCGCGTCGTCTCGAAGCGCAGGATGCCGACGCGCGGTTTGCCGCCCGGCGAGGCGTATTCCCAGGCCGCCATGCCGCACAGCAACAGCAGAACGGTCGCGAAGAAGGCCGCCGTCGGCCACGTCCACGCCATCCAGGAGAGATCTAGGTTCATGATCACACCCTCCCCAGGGCAAAACCCTTGGCGATATAATTTCGCACGAACCAGATGACGAGCGCGCCGGGGATCAGCGTCAGCACGCCGGCGGCGGCGAGCAGGCCCCAATCCATGCCTGCGGCCGAAACGGTGCGCGTCATGGTGGCGGCGATCGGCTTGGCGTCGGTGGTCGTCAGCGTGCGCGCGATCAGCAATTCGACCCACGAGAACATGAAGCAGAAGAAGCAGGCGACACCAATGCCGCTCGCGATCAGCGGCATGAAGATTTTGACGAAGAAGCGCGGGAAGGAATAGCCGTCAATATAGGCGGTCTCGTCGATTTCCTTCGGCACGCCCGACATGAAGCCCTCGAGAATCCACACCGCCAGCGGAACGTTGAACAGGCAATGCGCCAGCGCCACCGCGATATGCGTGTCGATAAGCCCGAAGGCCGAGTAGAGTTGGAAGAACGGCAGTGCGAACACCGCTGGCGGCGCCATGCGGTTGGTCAGCAGCCAGAAGAACAGATGCTTGTCGCCAAGGAAGCGGTAGCGCGAGAAGGCATAGGCCGCCGGCAGCGCCACCGATACCGAAATCACCATGTTCATGACCACATAGGTGATCGAGTTGATGTAGCCGGAGTACCAGGCCTTCTCGGTGAAGATGGTGACGTAGTTGGCGATTGTCGGCGCGTGCGGGTAGAGCGTCATCGAGTTGACGATCTCGGCATTGGTCTTGAAGCTCATATTGACGAGCCAGTAGATCGGCAGCAAAAGTACGATGATGTAGAGCGTCGGCACGATCCACCACCAGCGCGATTCCTCGCCGCGCCGGCGCATGCGCCTGTCGAGATCGCTCTGCGACAGCGTACCGGCGAGACCTTCCGAAGCAGTCCCGTTCATCGCATTGCGCTCGGTTCGTTCATTGGCGCCAGCCATTTCAGCGCTCCGCGTCGTAATTGGTCATCACGGTGTAGAACACCCACGACAACAACAGGATGATGAGGAAGTAGACCAGCGACATGGCGGCCGCCGGGCCAAGGTCGAACTGGCCGAGCGCCGTCTTGACGAGGTCGATCGACAGGAAGGTCGTCGAGTTGCCCGGCCCGCCGCCGGTGACGACGAAGGGTTCGGTGTAGATCATGAAACTGTCCATGAAGCGCAGCAGCACGGCGATCAAAAGCACGCGCTGCATCTTCGGCAGCTGGATGTAGCGGAACACCGCCCAGCGCGAGGCCCCGTCGATCTTGGCCGCCTGGTAGAAGGCATCGGGGATCGAGACCAGTCCGGCGTAGCAGAGCAGCACGACGAGGCTGGTCCAGTGCCAGACATCCATGACGATGATCGTCACCCAGGCATCGAACGGATCCTGCACGTAATTGTAGTCGATGCCGATCGCGTTGAGGTAATAGCCCAACAGTCCGATGTCGTTGCGTCCGAACACCTGCCAGATGGTGCCGACGACGTTCCACGGGATCAGCAGTGGCAGCGACATCAGCACCAGGCAGACCGGCACGCCCCAGCCCTTCTTCGGCATGTTGAGCGCGATGAAGATGCCGAGCGGCACCTCGATCGCCAGGATGATGAAGGAAAAGATCAGGTTGCGGACCATCGCTTCCCAGAAGCGGCTGGACGACAGCAGTTCCTCGAACCATTCGGTGCCGGCCCAGGTGAAGACATTGTTGCCGAACGTGTCCTGCACCGAATAGTTGACGACCGTCATCAGCGGGATGACGGCGGTGAAGGCGACCAGCACCAGCACCGGCAGCACGAGGAACCAGGCCTTGTTGTTCCAGGTCTTGTCCATCTACGCCCCCATCTCGACACGCCAGGAATCGGCATAGATGTTGATGCCGGCCGGATCGAACCGCACCTTCGGCTCGGCTGGCACGGTCTCGTCCTCACCGATGACGGCGGCGATGTCCCTGCCTTCCAGCTTGGCGCGTACCACCTTGTGGCGGCCGAGATCCTCGACCTTGCTGATCGAGACGGCCATGCCGTCGCGGCCGAGCCGCACATATTCGGGGCGGATGCCGAGTTCGACGGCGCCGCCGGCGGCTTTAGGGGCGCCCGGCAGTTCGATCCGCTGCGAGCCGAGCGTCGCCGTCCTGCCGTCGATCGCCACCGGCATGACGTTCATGCCCGGCGAGCCGATGAAATAACCGACAAAAGTATGGCGCGGCCGCTCGAACAGTTCGGCCGGCGTGCCGATCTGCACGATGCCGCCATCATACATGACGACGACCTGGTCGGCGAAAGTCAGCGCCTCGGTCTGGTCGTGGGTGACGTAGACCATGGTGTAGCCGAAGCGGCGATGCAGCTGCTTCAATTGCGAGCGCAGCACCCACTTCATATGCGGGTCGATGACGGTCAACGGCTCGTCGAACAGGATGGCGTTGACGTCGGAGCGCACCAGGCCGCGGCCGAGCGAGATTTTCTGCTTCTGGTCGGCGGTCAGGCCCCTCGCCTTCTTCTTGGCCCAGGACGCCAGGTCGATCATCTCCAGCGTCTCGCGCACCTTGCGGTCGACATCGGCCTCCGGCACGCCGCGATTGCGCAGCGGGAAGGCCAGATTGTCATAGACGGTCATGGTGTCGTAGATGACCGGAAACTGGAACACCTGCGCGATGTTGCGTTCCTGCGTCGACAGATTGGTCACGTCCCTGCCGTTGAACAGCAACTGGCCGTGCGAGGGATGCAGCAGGCCCGAAATGATGTTGAGCAGCGTGGTCTTGCCGCAGCCGGATGGGCCGAGCAGCGCATAGGCGCCGCCATCCTCGAATGTGTGGTGCACTTCCCTGAGCGCGAAATCGGCATCCTTCTGCGGGTTCGGCAGGTAGGAATGCCTGACATGGTTGACGTCGATGCGCGCCATATCGCCCTCCTCAAGCCGCCAGCTTCGGCGCGGTCACGGCGCGGCCGTGCTCGTCGAAGACCATGATGTGACGAGGATCGATGAACACCTCGACCACTTCGTCGGTCTCGAAATCCCTGATGCCGTGGGTCAGCATGACCCAGCGCACGTCGGCAAAATCGAGATGGATGAAGCTCTCCGACCCGGTGATTTCCGTGATGGTCACCTTTGCCCGCACTGGCACTGCGCTGGCATTGGGCCGTTCGAGCGACAGATGGTGCGGCTGAAAACCGATCGTGTAATTGCCGTCGGCAATGCCGACGAGTTCGGGCGGCACCGGCAGCTTCACCCCGCCTTCGAGCAGGAAGTCGGCGCCCTTCTTGGCCAGCACGATGGTGTTGAGCGGCGGATCGGCGAAGGTCCTCGCCGTCACTAGGTCGACCGGCTTGCGGAAGACGTCGATGGTCGGTCCGAATTGCGTGATGCGGCCTTCCGACAGCGCTGCCGTGTTGCCGCCGAGCAGCAGCGCCTCGTGCGGCTCCGTCGTGGCATAGACGAAGATGGTGCCGGCGGCGGCGAAAATCCTCGGCAGTTCGGCCCGCAACTCCTCGCGCAATTTATAGTCGAGATTGGCGAGCGGCTCGTCGAGCAGCACCAGGCTGGCATTCTTGACGATGGCGCGCGCCAGCGCGGTGCGCTGCTGCTGGCCGCCCGACAGGCTGAGCGGCGTGCGGTCGAGATAGGGCGTCAGCTTCAGCAGCGCCGCGGCCTCGCGCACCTGGCTGTCGATCTTGCCTTGCTCCGCGCCGGCCACCCGGAGCGGCGAGGCGATGTTCTCATAGACGGTCATCGCCGGATAGTTGATAAACTGCTGGTAGACCATGGCGATCTTGCGCTTCTGCACCGGCACGCCGGTGACATCCTGGCCGTCGAACCAGACCGAGCCGGAGGTCGGCACATCGAGGCCGGCCATCAGCCGCATCAGGCTGGTCTTGCCGGAAAGCGTGGGCCCGAGCAGAACGTTGAGCGACCCATGCTGAAGCGTCAGCGACACATCGCGTATGTGCTCGATCGCACCGACATTCTTGGTGACGTTCCTCAGTTCAAGCATGACGCCTCCTCCCAGGCTTTCCGCATCAGCTCAAGACCCTCTTCATTCGGCGGCCGCGACATGCCGCCGGCTTATGCCGCGCATGAATTCATCGAGTGCCGCCACCTGCTCGCGGTTGAGATGCAGGCCGCGCTTGGTGCGACGCCACAGTACATCTTCTGATGTGACGGCCCATTCGTTTTCAACGAGATAGCGCACTTCGGCCTCATAGAGATCGCCGCCGAAACTGCGGCCGAGCTCGGCATTCGACTTGGCAAGACCAAGCAGACGCTGAGCCCGCGTCCCGTAAAGCCGCGTCAACCGCCGGGCGAGGCGCGCATCGAGGAAAGGATAGGCTGTCTTCAGCTTCGCCACCTGTGCGTCGAACCCGGTCGCCGGGAAATCGCCGCCCGGCAACGGCGCGTCCGATGTCCACGGCTTGCCGCGCTTGCCGAGAAAACCTTCGATCTTCTCCAGCATCGATTCCGACAGCCGGCGGTAGGTGGTGATCTTGCCGCCGAAGGCATTGACGATCGGAGCGGCACCCTCACCGCCATCGGCCTTCAGCACATAATCACGCGTCGCCTCCTGCGCCTTGGAGGCGCCGTCGTCATAGAGCGGGCGCACGGCCGAATAGGTCCAGACGATGTCGGAGCGCTTGACGGGCTGCGCGAAATATTCGCTGGCCGCGGCGCAGAGATAGTCGATCTCGGTGTCGCTGATCTTCACATCGTGCGGATCGCCGGGATAATCCTGGTCGGTGGTGCCGATCAGCGTGAACTCGTCCTCGTAGGGAATGGCGAAAATGATGCGGCCATCCTTGTTCTGGAAGAAATAGGCGCGCGGATCGTCGAACTTCTTGGCGATGACGATATGGCTGCCCTGCACCAGGCGGACATTGTGCACGTCGTTCTGGCCGACGACACCGGAAAGCACATGATCGACCCAAGGTCCGGCGGCATTGACCAGCAGCCGCGCCTTGACCTCTTCGGTCTCGCCGCTCCGCAGGTTCTCGATCTTGATTGTCCAAAGGCCGTTTTCGCGGCGCGCGCCGATCACCTTCGTGCGGGTCCGGATCGTTGCACCACGATCGGCGGCATCGCGGGCGTTGAGCGCCACCAACCGCGCATCGTTGACCCAGCCGTCGGAATATTCGAACGCCTTTTTGAACAACGGCTTCAAAGGCTTGCCCGCCGGATCGCTCGCCATGTCGAGCGTCCTGGTCGCCGGCAGCAATTTTCGTCCGCCAATGTGGTCGTACAGGAACAGGCCGAGCCGGATCAGCCAGGCCGGGCGCAGCCCCTTGGCATAAGGCAGCACGAAGCGCATCGGCCAGATGATGTGCGGCGCGTTCTTCCACAGAACCTCGCGCTCCATCAGCGCCTCGCGCACCAGGCGGAACTCGTAGAATTCGAGATAGCGCAGGCCGCCATGGATCAGCTTGGTCGAACCGGAGGAGGTTCCGCTGGCGAGGTCGTTCATCTCGGCGAGAAAAACCGAAAACCCGCGCCCAACGGCATCGCGGGCTATGCCGCAACCGTTGATACCGCCACCTATGACGAAAATGTCCCGGACTGAAGACGTGTCCACTCAACTCCTCCACGATTTCGCATTGCACCATTTTGGTCTTTTGCGAAACCGTGACGGGATTATTTCGAACTCATAACGAATGTCAAACGAAATATAACAAACCCGTGAGACGATCTTGAAAGGGCCTCACCCGAGCGACGTCTCGATCAGCTGGACCTCGGCTTCCTGGCAGATCTTGCGCACCGAGGGGATGTCGCAGCGGTCGGTGATGAAGGTGTTGACCTGCGACAGGTGACCGATGCGCACCGGCGCCGTGCGCTCGAACTTGGTCTGGTCGGAGACCAGAATCACATGCCTGGCATTGGCAATGATCGCCTGCGCCACCTTCACCTCGCGAAAATCGAAGTCGAGCAAGGCGCCGTCATGGTCGATGGCCGAGGCGCCGATAACGGCGTAGTCGACCTTGAACTGCCTGATGAAATCGACCGCTGCCTCGCCGACGACACCGCCATCCGACCCGCGCACCACGCCGCCGGCAATCACCACCTCGATCGAAGGATATATACGCATCCTATTGGCAACATTGATATTATTGGTGATCACCATCAGGCCGTTATGGTCGAGCAACGCCTTGCTGACCGCTTCCGTCGTGGTGCCGATGTTGATGAACAGCGAGGCGTTATCGGGGATCAGCCTTGCCGCCGCGCGGCCGATGGCTTCCTTCTCGTCGGCGGCGATCTTGCGCCTCGCCTCATACTCCATGTTCTCGATACCGGACGGGAACAATGCGCCGCCATGAATGCGGGAAAGCAGACGCTGGTCACAGAGATCATTGAGATCCTTGCGAATGGTCTGCGGCGTCACGTTGAAATGCGTGGCCAGATCGTCGACCAGCACGCGGCCATGGTCCTTGGCCATCTGGATGATCTCGGCATGGCGTGGCGACAGATACATGGGCGGCCTCCCGTTTTCGTTTTTCTTGTCTATAGCCGAAAACGAAAGCAATGAAAAGGCATAAGCCGGCTAAGGGAAGTCACCTGATTGCAAAGGCAAACTCCACCGCAATCCTACATTGGCCTGTCAGACCATGCCGCGCGCGATTTCGGTGATGACGGCAAAAGCCGCATCGACATCGCTAGCGGTCGCCTCGAACTGGCCGACCTGGAAGCGGATTGCCACCTGCCCGTCGACCCTCGTCTGCGTCAGGTAGATGCGGCCATCGTCGTTGATCGCATTGACCAGCCGCAGATTGTGCGCGTCGGCATCGGCGCTTGAGGGCGCCCTGTGCCGGAACGAAAACAGCGACAGCATCGGTTCGCTGACGATTTCGAAATCCGGCTCCTTTGCCAGCCGCGCGGCAAGGCCCTCGCTCCAGGTCACATGGTTGCGGATCATGGCGCGCAGGTTTTCCAGCCCGTGGGCGCGCAGCAGGAACCACAGTTTCAGGGCGCGGAAGCGCCGGCCGAGCGGCACCGACCATTCGGAATAGTTGATGATGCCGTCATGACCGTGGGTTTTCAGATAGTCCGGCTTGATGGCCAGCGTCCTGACATGGCTTTCGGGGTCGCGCAGGAACTGGATTGAGCAATCGAACTGTGCGCCCAGCCACTTGTGCGGATTGAAGACGATCGAATCGGCGCCTTCGACGCCGGTCCAGAAATGCCTGTACTCCGGGCAGATCATTGCCGATCCGGCCCAGGCCGCATCGACATGAAGATACAGTCCATGCCGCTTGGCGACCTCGGCGACCGCCGCAATGTCGTCCGTGCCGCCGGTGCTGGTGCCGCCGACGCAAGCGATGATGCCCGCCGGCAGCAGGCCGGCTTTCCGGTCGGCCACGATGGCCGCCTCCAGGGCGGCGGTATCCATGGCACGAAAGCGGCCGGAGACCGGAATGCGCACCAGATTGTCCTCGCCGATTCCCGATACCCAGATCGCCCTGTCGATCGACGTGTGCACCTGATCCGAGGAATAGATGCGCAACTGGCCCTGCCCGGCCAACCCCTTTTTGTTGCCTTGCCAATCCAGCGCCCGCTCGCGCATGGTCAGCACGGCATTGAGTGTCCCCGACGAAGCCGAATCCTGGATGACGCCGGAAAATCCCTCGGGAAGGCCAAGTGCCTGGCGCGTCCAGTCGACGGTACGGGTCTCGAGTTCGGTCGCCGCCGGCGAGGTCTGCCAAAGCATGCACTGCGCGGCCATTGCGGAGACGAGATACTCAGCCACCACCGAAACCGGCGCCGCATTGGCCGGGAAATAGGCGAAGAAGCGCGGGTGCTGCCAATGCGTCATCCCCGGCACGATCTTCTCTTCGAAGTCGGCGAAGATCCTGTCCATCGGTTCGGCGTCTTCCGGCGGCGAGGCCTCAACGCTCCTGAAAATGTCACCCGGTTCGACCAGCGGCCGCACCGGCCGCTCGCGCAGTGAATTGCGATAGTCGGCGCCCCAGTCGGCGGCACGCCGCGACCACTGCCGAAACTCGTCGTTGTTCATCCTGTCCTCCCGACACGAATGCAATGCCGGCACTCTTCGCCCGGCTCTCAAATCCCATCAATAATTAACATGTGAAATAGATGCAAGCGCTGGCAGCTACGGCAAGCGCCTTAAAGCGCATCGCTTGATCGGATCCAAGCGATGCGCTTTAGATCCTTGTTCTTGTGCATGTCGTTCCCCCAAAACCGGGGCCACTTTTGGGCGGCATGCATCACCCCGGAAAATCCGGCAGGCTGGCAAAGGCGCTCTTCAGCGCATTCGACCAGCCATCGGAGATGGTGCGGTAATACTGGTCGTCCTGAGCGATCCGCTTCTTCAGGCCGACCTTGAAGGCGTCCTTCTCCAGGAACAGCAGGTCGAGCGGCAAGCCGACCGACAGGTTCGACTTGAGTGTCGAATCGAACGAGACCAGAAGCAGCTTCACCGTCTCGGCCAGGCTCATCGTGCGCTCGTAGGCGCGGATGATGATCGGCTTGCCGTATTTGGTCTCGCCGATCTGGAAGAACGGCGTGTCGTCGGTCGATTCGATGAAATTGCCCTCGGGATAGATCATGAACAGCCGCGGCGGACTGCCCATGATCTGCCCGCCGAGGATGAAGGAGGCGTTGAAATAGGAATCGGCCTTCTCGCCGGCGGGAGACGATTGCGCGATCACCTCTTTCACCGTGTCGCCCACCAATCGCACCGTCTGGTACATGGATGGCGTCTCGAGCAATTTCTCGTGGCGGTCGGTCACTGCCTTGGTGCGTTCGTCGAGCAGGCTGACGACGGCCTGCGTCGTCGCCAGATTGCCGGCCGACATCAAGACGATCACGCGCTCACCCGGCTGTTCCCAGACATGCATCTTCTTGAAGGTCGAGATCGAATCCATGCCAGCATTGGTGCGCGTGTCCGACATGAACACGAGCCCGCGATCGATCTTCAGGCCGACGCAATAGGTCATGGAATCTCTTCTGGCACTAATCCTTGCCGGATTACTGCTCTACCGTGACGGTGACCGCAAGCCGTTCTTCCGCCTGTCCCAGTCGAATTCCCGACACCGGCGAGGCGTCGCGGTAGTCGCGGCCGGTCGCCACCTTCACATAACGCTCGTCGGGAGAAATACCGTTGGCGGGATCGAAGGCAACCCAACCGAGACCCGGAACATGCGCTTCGGCCCAGGCATGGCTTGCCGCCTGCTCGACAGCATCCATCATCAGATAGCCGGAGACGTAGCGCGACGGAAATCCCATGGCGCGCGCGGCGGCGGCAAAGATATGGCTGTGGTCCTGGCAAACCCCGGTCTTCAGCGCCAGCGCCTCTTCGGCCGGTGTGGTCGCCTTGGTTGTGCCTGGCGTGTAGGCGACGCGCTCGCCGATCATGGCCATCAGCCGGTGCAGCCTTTCGATGTCGGCGCCCGTGCCGACCGCTTCGGCCAGCTTGCGGACGCCGTCGCCAATGGTGGTCAAGGGCGTTTCCTGCGCGAACAGCCACAACGGCGCAAAGCCCTGATGCGCCCCGCAAACGCCTGACGTATCGCGCGTCACCACCTCGCCGGACGCCTCGACCGTGATGAAGTCGTGGTCACCCTCGACGCTCAGCAGTCGTGTGTCGTTGCCGTAGTGATCGGTAAATCGCACTTCCTCGCGCGCGCCTTCGACCTTCAGCGCCCAGGACAGCACCGTCTGTGTCTGTCCGCTGACCGGAAGCAAACGCAGCCGCTGCAGCAGATATTGCACCGGCGCGTCGTAGCGGTATTCGGTCCGGTGGGTGATCTTGAGCCGCATGAAGTCCTCAATAAAACCGGTAATCCTGCGCGATCTCGTCACCAAGCCGGGTGTTGTCGCGAATGAACCCGGCAAGGAACTCGTGCAGACCCGCGTCGAATATATCCTTGATCGACCCCGCCCTCAGCATGGCTTGCGTTTTCTCCGCCGTCGCGTGGCAGGCGTGGCGTTCGCCGTAATCGTCGCTCAGGAATTTCAGATGTTCGGACAGGAAGCGATAGCAGAAGGTCAATGAACGCGGCATGCGCACGTTGAGGATCAGGTAGTCGGCGATGTTGGTCGGCTTGTAGTCCGCATCATAGACCCAACGGTAGGAGCGGTGCGCCGACACCGAGCGCAGGATCGATTCCCATTGATAGTTGTCGAGCGTCGAACCAACCCAGGAGATCGACGGCAGCAGCACGTAATATTTCACGTCGAGGATGCGCGCCGTGTTGTCGGCGCGCTCGACATAGGTGCCGAGCTGCGAGAAGTCGAAAATCTCGTTGCGCAGCATGGTGCCGTAGAACGAGCCGCGGATCAGCGCCGTCTCGCGCTTGATGGCGTCGAGGACGCTTGGCAGGTCGCGCTCGTCGATTGGCCTCGCCAGCATCCGCTTCAGCGACATCCAGGCTTCGTTGATGCTTTCCCAGGTCTCGCGCGTCAGCGCGGTGCGCACCATGCGGGCGTTGTTGCGGGCCGTCTCGATCGACGACATGGTGCTCGACGGGTTCGAGGTGTCGCGCAAAAGGAAATCAGCGACGGCGGCGGCCGTATAGTCCGAATACTTCTGCTTGAAGGCGACGTCGGAGCCGGCGCTGAGCAGCACCGAATTCCATTCCTCCGACGCGCTTTGCGTGCGGGTCAGCGCCATGCGCAGGCCGGCATCGACCAGCCGCGCCATGTTTTCGGCCCGCTCGATATAGCGGTTCATCCAGTAGAGCCCGTTGGCGGTGCGGCCGAGAAGCATAGGAGGCCCTTTGGGCTAGTGAGTAGGGAATAGTGAGTAGTCAGTAGTAAATAGTTGAATTTCAATGGAATATGGCATGCGCTTCCCCTCTACAGCTGACTACTCACGACCGACTATTCCCTACTCACTCATCTCATTTCAATCATCCAACACCCAGGTATCTTTCGTTCCGCCGCCCTGCGACGAGTTCACGACCAGAGAGCCTTCCTTCAACGCCACGCGCGTCAGGCCGCCGGGCACGATCTGGATGCGGTCGGAAACCAGCACGTAGGGCCTGAGGTCGACGTGGCGCGGCGCCAGTCCCTTGTCGGTCAGGATCGGGCAGGTCGACAGCGCCAGTGTCGGTTGGGCGATATAGTTGGAAGGCTTCGCCGCCAGTTTCTTGGCGAAGGCTTCGCACTCTTTCTTGGTCGCCGCCGGTCCGACCAGCATGCCGTAGCCGCCGGAGCCGTGCACTTCCTTGATCACCAGTTCGTGGATGTGCTCGAGCACATATTTCAGGCTGTCCGGCTCCGAACAGCGCCAGGTCGGGATGTTGCCGAGGATTGCCTTGCGGCCGGTGTAGAATTCGACAATCTCGGGCATGTAGGAATAGATCGCCTTGTCGTCGGCGATACCGGTTCCCGGCGCGTTGGCGATGGTGATGTTGCCGGCGCGATAGACATCCATGATGCCGGGTATGCCGAGGGCCGAATCCGGCCGGAAGGTCAGCGGGTCCAGGAAGGAATCGTCGACGCGGCGGTAGAGCACGTCGATCTGCTTGTAGCCTTCGGTCGTGCGCATCGCGACATGGCCGTCGACGACGCGCAGATCCTGGCCCTCGACCAGTTGCACGCCCATCTGGTCGGCAAGGAAGGCGTGTTCGAAATAGGCGGAGTTGAAGCTGCCGGGCGTCAGCACGGCGATGGTCGGCGCGCCCTTGGTGCTTTGCGGACGAACCGCCGCCAGCGACTGGCGCAGCAGCTGCGGGTAGTTCTCCACCGGCCGTACCTTGATCTTCTGGAACAGCTCCGGGAACAGCTGCATCATTGTCTCGCGGTTCTCCAGCATGTAGGAGACGCCGGACGGGGTGCGCGCATTGTCCTCCAGCACGTAGAACTCGTCCTCGCTGATGCGCACGATATCGACGCCGATGATGTGGGTGTAGACGCCGGCCGGCGGCCGCACCCCGATCATCTCCGGCAGGAATGCCTCGTTCTTGGCGATCAGGTCCCTGGGAACGCGGCCTGCGCGCAGGATCTCCTGGCGATGGTAAATGTCGTCGAGGAAGGCGTTCAGCGCCTGCACGCGCTGCTCGATGCCTTGCGTCAGGCGCCGCCACTCATTGCCTGAAATGATGCGCGGAACGATGTCGAAGGGGATCAGCCGCTCGGACGCTTCCTGCTCGCCATAGACGGCGAAGGTGATGCCGGTCTTGCGGAAGACGCGTTCGGCGTCCTGCATCTTCTCGGTAAGTCTGGCCGGATCCTGTTCCTTCAGCCAGCGATCATAAGCCGAATACGGTCTTCTCAATCCGGAAACTTCCGGAAGCATTTCATCGAACGCTGCCAATCGCATACTCCCCTGTGACGCCATTTCACTGGCGTCGCCGAAGAAAATCAAGCGCAATCGGTGATTTGGGAGATGCGGACGATCAGTATGTTGCGGCTGCCTAAAATTGAGGCAGTCGAAATACGACCTTGATCAGGCTTTGCCTCGTGCCCGGGCAAATGCCTTCCCGGCTAGAAGGCGCGGAAGGTGACGACCGTGAACGTGTCCTTGATGCCGGGGAGAATCTGCACCTTCTCGTTGACGAAATGGCCGACATCTTCCTCGTCATCGACATAGAATTTGGCGAGCAGGTCGTAATTGCCGGCGGTGGAATAGATTTCCGAAGCGATCTCGGCATCGGCAAGCGCGCTTGCAACCTCATAGGATTTGCCCAACTCGCATTTGATCTGCACGAAAAACGCCTTCATGGCTTCGTCCCGCTAAACGTCCAAGTCCAAGCGGCCCTTCTGGCAGACTGGAGGCGGCCTTTCAAGCACTGGAATCCACACTTAGCCGGCGCGCCCCCCTGGCCACGGCCTCGCGCAGCTCGGCAACCGGCAGGACATTCCGGTGGCGAATATTCGCAATCGGTGAAACCGGGATGCACCGCCGAGCGTATGTTATCGTGCGTCATCGGACATTATTTTTGAGGGACCATTCCGAGGGACAACGGAGACAGGCCATGCGCCGCGCTTTTTTGGCATTCGCAGTCATTCCATTCCTCTTCATATCCTCGGCCTTTGCCGGCGATGCAGAAATCAAGGCAGGCCAGGCCGTCATCGACGGTCAGTTGAAGGCGCTGCTGGCCGATGACGGCGCCAAGGCCTACAGTTTTGCCGCCCCGAATGTGAAGCAGGTGTTCCCGACCGTCGACGCCTTCATGAACATGGTGACCAATGGCTACCCGCCGGTGCGCAGGCCACAGTCCTATGCCTTCGGCAAGGTCGAGCAGACGGGTCCGGGCTCGATTATCCAGCAGGTGCTGATCGTCGGCCCCGACGGCAAGGATTATGAGGCGGTCTATACGCTGCAGCAGCAACCCGACGGCACGTTCCAGATCACCGGCTGCAGCCTGCGCGCATCCAACTCGCTGAGCACCTGAGGACGTTCTTGTTCGAGCATTAGCTTTCCGAAAACCGGTCTCCACTTTTCGGGATCATGCTCTACAGGACGGGGATATCGCCCCTCGCCCAACCCTCTGTGATCTCGGCCCCACGCGCTTCGAAGCTGCCGGTCTCGATCGCGGCGCGAATGTCCTGCATCAGCTTCTGATAGTAGGACAGGTTGTTCCAGGTCAGCAGCATGGCGCCCAGTGCCTCCTGCGAGCGCACCAGATGATGCAGATAGGCGCGCGAATAATCGCGCGCCGCGGGACAATCGCTTTCCTCGTCCAGCGGGCGCGGATCGTCGGCATGGCGGGCGTTGCGCAGATTGACCTTGCCGCGCCTGGTGTAGGCCAGGCCGTGCCGGCCGGCCCGCGTCGGCATCACGCAGTCGAACATATCGATGCCGCGCGCTACCGATTTCAGGATATCGTCAGGCGTCCCGACGCCCATGAGATAGCGTGGCTTGTCCGCGGGCAGTTCGGGACAGGTGATGTCGAGCATTTCCAGCATCACCGCTTGCGGCTCGCCAACCGCCAGGCCGCCAACCGCATAGCCCTTCAGCTCCATTGCGCTCAGCGCCTGCGCCGAGCGTACCCGAAGCGCCGCATTGTCGCCGCCCTGCACGATGCCGAACATCGCCTTGCCCGGTTGGTCGCCGAACGCCGTCTTGCAGCGCTCGGCCCAGCGCAGCGACAGTTCCATGGCGCGCTCGATCTCGTTCAGTTCGGCCGGCAGCGCCGTGCATTCGTCGAGCTGCATCTGGATGTCGGAATCGAGCAGGCCCTGGATCTCGATCGAACGCTCCGGCGACATTTCATAGGGCGCGCCATCGATATGCGAGCGGAACGTGACGCCCTTTTCGGTCAGTTTTCGCAGTTTCGACAGCGACATCACCTGAAAGCCGCCGCTGTCGGTCAGGATCGGATGCGGCCAGCGGGCGAATTCATGCAATCCGCCAAGCCGCGCGACACGCTCGGCGCCGGGCCGCAGCATCAGGTGATAGGTGTTGCCCAGGATGATGTCGGCGCCGACGCCGCGCACTTGGTCCATATACATGGTCTTGACGGTGCCGCCGGTGCCGACCGGCATGAAGGCAGGCGTGCGGATTTCGCCGCGCGGCATCTCGATGACACCGCGCCGCGCCTTGCCATCGGTGGCAAGGACCTTGAAGCTGAACGGCTTAGCCATTGAATTCCTTGTCGTGGATCGGCGCGTCTGGCGCCTGTCTGTCGAGCGACTGGCGGTATTCGATGCAGCCGCGCATGAATTTGGGCCAGGGCGGCACGGCGATCGACGGCTCGGTCCTTTCCGGCAGCAGATCCCATAGATCGGGGTGATGCCAGCAGAGATCGTGGCCTGACGTGTCGCGATGAGCGCGAATGCCGGCGCGCAGTTTCTTCACCTCGGCGATCAGGGCATCGCGATCAAGGGTTTCCAGGTCATCATCCATCGCTCATCTCCGCTCGGTACAGCAGGCTTGCGTCTCCATAGGAGTAGAACCTGTAGCGGTTCGCAACCGCATGCGCATAGGCGGCGCGCATCGTGTCGAGGCCACTGAAGGCCGAAACCAGCATGAACAGCGTCGAGCGCGGCAGATGGAAATTGGTCATCAGCATGTCGACGGTGCGAAAGCGATAGCCGGGCGTGATGAAGATGTCCGTGGGGCCAGACCAAGGGGGCACCATACCGTCTTCACGCGCCGCGCTCTCCAGCAGCCGCAGCGAGGTCGTGCCGACGGCGATGATGCGCCCGCCTCTCGCCTTGGCCGCGTTCAGCGCATCGGCGGTTGCCGAGCTGACTGAACCGATCTCGGCATGCATCTTGTGGTCGGCGGTGTCGTCCGCCTTGACCGGCAGGAACGTGCCTGCACCAACGTGGAGAGTGACGAAGTGGCGCTCAACCCCTTTGGCGTCGAGAGCTGCAAAAAGCTCCGGCGTGAAATGCAGGCCCGCCGTGGGCGCCGCAACAGCGCCTTCCTCCCGAGCATAGATCGTCTGGTAGTCGGCCCGGTCGCGCTCGTCGTCGTCGCGTTTGGAAGCGATGTAGGGCGGCAGCGGAATGTGGCCGACGGCGTGCAGCGCCTCGTCGAGGAACGGCCCCGACAGGTCGAAGCCGAGCAAGGCTTCGCCGCCCTCGCCCTTCTCTATCACCGTGGCATCGAGTTGGCCGAGGAAGCACGAATTGCCGTCATGGCCGAAATGGATGCGGTCGCCGGCGGCAATGCGCTTGCCTGGCCGCATGAAAGCGAGCCAGCGATCCGGCGCCACGCGCATATGCAGCGTGGCCTCGACCTGCGCCTGTGCTTCGCCGCGCCGCCTTATGCCTTTGAGCTGCGCCGGAATGACCTTGGTATCGTTGAACACCAGCACGTCGCCGGCCCTGAGCAGGGATGGCAGGTCGCCGACCGTGCGGTCGCCGAGCGCCTCGCCCGGTTTGACCACCAGCATCCTGGCGCTGTCGCGCGGCTCCGCCGGGCGAAGTGCGATCCGCTCCTCCGGCAGGTCGAAGTCGAAGACATCGACGCGCATCAGTAGAGCCGGACGAGCAGCGCTCCGACCAGCAGCAGCACCGCGCCGGCGACGCGGCCGAGCGAGATTTCACGCACCGCGACACCGAGAAAGCCGATGCGATCGATGAGCATGCCGGCGAGAAGCTGGCCGGCCACCAGGAACGCCATCAGGGCGGCGGCGCCGATGCGCGGCGTCAGGATCGTGGAGAGCGTGACATAGAAGCCGCCGAGCATGCCGCCGGCGACGAAAAGCCAGGGGGCCGGCGCCTTCCATTCGAGCGAAATGCCTTGCAGCTTCACCACCGTGACCGCGATGATGCCGAGCACGATGGCGCCCGACAGGAATGAAAACGCAGCCGCCGCGACCGGGAGACCCAGGCCGCGCGCCAGCTGCGAATTGATCGGTGCCTGAATGGCAATGAAGGCACCGGACAGGATGCCAAGAAGCGACCAGACGACGCCCATCATTGTCGTTTCGCCTTACTTGACGTCGGCCGCGACCTTCAGCGTCACGATCTTGTCGGGATCGACCACCGGTTCGCCGCGCTTGATCTTGTCGACATTGTCCATGCCTTCGATGACCTGACCCCAGACCGTGTACTGGCGGTTGAGGAAGGCGGCATCGTCGAAGCAGATGAAGAACTGCGAATTGGCCGAGTTCGGATTTTGCGAACGGGCCATCGAGCAGGTGCCGCGGCCATGGTTGGCGTTGGAGAACTCAGCCTTAAGGTCCGGCTTGTCCGAGCCGCCCATGCCCGCGCGCGACGGCGCGAAGGTGGGTTTCGAGGAATTGCCGAACTTCACGTCGCCGGTCTGCGCCATGAAGCCGTCGATGACGCGATGGAAGACCACGCCGTCATAGGCGCCTTCCCTGGCCAGTTCCTTGATGCGAGCGACATGGCCGGGGGCCAGATCGGGGAAAAGTTCGATGACGACCTTACCCTTGGTCGTTTCCATGATGAGCGCGTTCTCGCGGTCCTTGATTTCGGCCATGTCAGATATCCTTTTGAGAAAACAGAAATTACTTGTCGGCGGCGATGCGCACCTTGATCATCCGGTCGGGGTCGGAGACCGTACCATTGTCGGCCTCGTCACCCTTCTTGATGTGGTCCACCAACTCCATGCCGCTGACGACATTGCCGACGATGGTATACTGGCCGTCGAGCGGCGGTGCGGGCGCGAACATGATGAAGAATTGCGAATTGGCGGAGTTCGGATCTTGCGAGCGGGCCATGCCGACCACGCCGCGCTTATAGTGCTCGGTCTGCGAGAATTCGGCCGGCAGGTCAGGCAGGTCCGAACCGCCGGTGCCGACGGCCTGGGAATTGAACCCCTTCTTCATGTTGCCGAACTTGACGTCGCCGGTCTGCGCCATGAAGCCGTCGATGACGCGGTGGAACGCGACATTGTCATAGGCATGGTCACGCACGAGCTTCTTGATCTGCGCGACATGCTTGGGCGCCAGATCGGGCCGCAACGCGATGGTCACGTCGCCGTCCTTCAGCGTGATGATCATGGTGTTTTCCGGATCGGCGGCATAGGCCGAGACCGAGGCGGTCACAAGACCGGCAAGCACGACGAGGAACGAGGCGAGCCTTTTGAGCTGCATGAGGATTTTCTCCGGGCTTATTTCGCGAATTTTGCGGTGAGCGCACCAGCAACGGCCGCCGGCACGAAGGCGCGGATGTCGCCGCCCATCGAGGCTATCTGGCGCACAAGTGTGGCGGTAATGGTGCGCACGGACGGGCTGGCGGGCAGAAAAACCGTCTGCAGCTCGGGCGCCATGGTTTCGTTCATGCCGGCCATCTGCATTTCGTAATCGAGATCGGTACCGTCGCGCAGGCCGCGGATCATGATCGAGGCGCCCTGCTTCCTGGCGGCATCGATCACCAGCCCGTCGAAGGCAACGACCTTGATGCGAGCGCCATCGCGGCCGAATTCGGCCTTCGTGGCGGCTTCGATGAGTTGCACCCGCTCCTCGAAGGAAAACAACGGCTTCTTGCCCGGATGAATGCCGATCGCGGCATAGACGATGTCGGCTACCGCCAGCGACGCTTTCAGCACATCGAGATGGCCGTTGGTCAGCGGGTCGAAGGAGCCGGCGTAAAGGGCGATGCGTTCAGTCATGGCAGGTGCTTCTAGCGAGCCTCTCTCGCAAAGGCAAATCCGATCGGCGCGCGAGCCCATGAACCTTTTCCGGCACATGAACGACAGATGAACACGCTGATCACGAAGCCTTCACGCAGCGTTCACTAGGTTGCACCTTAATAAGATGAAACCAAAATCCCATCTATCCGTTGTAAGGCGCAGGAGAACACGCAAATGCTGATCTACATGCTCGCCACCGCAATGACAGTCGCCATGCTGATCGCCACCGTATTCGGGCTGCATCAGGAGGCGCAACGCATCCGCGTCAAGGCAACCACCAAGCGCTTCGAAGGCTTCGGCCCCCGCAAGCCGTATCGTCACTACTAAGTCGTCTGGGCTTGCTGCCGCGCCGGCCGTTGGGCCGGCGTTGCTATGTCAAAAGCAGCCCCAGGACTTACTCGCCGCTGTCCGGACCGGCATCAGCCTCTGGAGCAGACTCAGCGCCGATGATCTCTTCGCTTTCCTCGTCCGATTGCGGCTCGGAAATCCGCTCGACCGAAACCACCTTCTCGCCTTCGGCGGTGTTGAAGATGGTGACGCCCTTGGTGGCGCGGCTGGCGAAACGGATGCCGTTGACCGGCACCCGGATGACGGTGCCGCCATCCGACACCAGCATGATCTGGTCGTCATTGCCGACCGGGAAGGTCGCCACCAGCCGGCCGATTTCAGCCGTCTTCGACACGTCGGTGGCGCGAATGCCCTTGCCGCCGCGGCCGGTCAGGCGGAAATCGTAGGAAGACGAACGCTTGCCGTAGCCATATTCGGTAACTGTCAAAACGAACTGTTCATGCGCCTTGAGGGTCTCGTAGGTTTCGTCGGAAAGCTCCGTCTCCTCGCCGACCTCTTCATTGGTCAGCGCGATCTCTTCCTCTTCGCCGGCCGCGATGCCGGCGGCAAGCCGCCGCTCGGCCGCCGCGCGCTTGAGATAGGCAGCGCGCTCGGCTGGCGAAGCGTCGACATGCTCGATCACCGACATCGAGATGATGCGGTCGGTCTCGGCCATGGCAATGCCGCGCACGCCGACCGAGTTGCGGCTCTGGAAGACGCGCACATCGCTGACCCGGAAGCGGATGCACTGGCCGGAACTGGCGGTCAAAAGCACGTCGTCATTGTCGGTGCAGGTTTCGACGCCGAGGATCTCGTCGCCTTCTTCCTCCAGCTTCATGGCGATCTTGCCGTTGCGGTTGACCTGGACGAAATCGGACAGCTTGTTGCGGCGCACTGTGCCGCGCGTGGTGGCGAACATCACGTCGAGCTCGCCCCAGCTGGTCTCGTCCTCGGGCAGCGGCATGATGGTGGTGATGCGCTCGCCCTGCTCGAGCGGCAGCATGTTGATCAGCGCCTTGCCGCGTGACTGCGGGTTGCCGATCGGCAGCCGCCAGACCTTTTCCTTGTAGACGATGCCGCGCGAGGAGAAGAACAGCACCGGCGTATGGGTGTTGGCCACGAACAGCCGGGTGACGAAATCCTCTTCCTTGGTCGACATGCCGGAGCGGCCCTTGCCGCCGCGGCGCTGCGCCCGGTAGAGCGAAAGCGGCACGCGCTTGATGTAGCCGGAATGGCTCACCGTCACGACCATGTCCTCGCGCTGGATCAGGTCCTCGTCTTCCATGTCGGCGCCGCCGTCGGTGAGTTCAGTTCGGCGTGGCGTGCCGAACTCGTCCCGCACGGCCGCAAGCTCGTCCTTGACGATCTGCTGGACACGCGCCCGGGACGACAAAATGTCCAGATAATCAACGATTTCGGCGCCGATCGTGTTCAACTCGTCGGCGATCTCGTCGCGGCCAAGCGCGGTCAGCCGCTGCAGGCGCAATTCGAGGATGGCGCGGGCCTGTTCCTCGGACAGATTGTAGGTGCCGTCCTCGTTGATGCGATGGCGCGGATCGTCGATCAAAAGGATCAGCGACTCGACATCACCCGCGGGCCAGCGCCGCTCCATCAACTGCTCGCGCGCCGTCTGCGGATCCGGCGCGGTGCGGATCAGCTTGATGACCTCGTCGATATTGGCGACAGCGATGGCAAGACCGACCAACACATGGGCGCGGTCGCGCGCCTTGCGCAGCAGGAATTTCGTCCGCCTTGTGATGACCTCTTCGCGGAAGGAGACGAACGCCTTCAGCATGTCGGTCAGCGTCAGCAGTTCCGGCTTGCCGCCATTCAGCGCCACCATATTGGCGCCGAAAGAGGTCTGCAGCGGCGTGAAGCGGTAAAGCTGGTTGAGGATGACGTCGGCGACGGCGTCGCGCTTCAGCTCGATGACGACGCGATAACCCTGGCGGTCGCTTTCATCGCGGATGTCGGAAATGCCTTCGATGCGCTTGTCGCGCACCAGCTCGGCCATCTTCTCGATCATCGAGGCCTTGTTCACTTGGTAGGGAACCTCGGTGATGATGATCGATTCACGGTCATTACCGCGCTGTTCGATGTTGACCTTGCCGCGCATGACGATCGAGCCACGGCCCGTCGAATAGGCGCTGTAGATGCCGGAGCGGCCAAGCACGATGCCGCCGGTCGGGAAATCGGGCCCAGGAATGATCTCCATCAGCGCCGGCAGGTCGATCGCCGGATTGTCGATGATGGCGATGGCGCCGTTGCAGACTTCGCCCAGATTGTGCGGCGGGATGTTGGTGGCCATGCCGACGGCGATGCCGCCGGAGCCGTTGACCAGCAGATTGGGAAAGCGCGCCGGCAGAACCTTCGGTTCGGTGTCCGAGGCATCATAAGTCTCCTGGAAATCGACCGTGTCCTTGTCGATGTCCTCCAGCAGCTCATGCGCGACCTTGGTCAGCCGCGATTCGGTGTAGCGCATCGCCGCCGGCGGGTCGCCGTCGATCGAGCCGAAATTGCCCTGCCCGTCGATCAGCGGCACGCGCAGCGACCAGTCCTGCGCCATGCGCACCAAGGCGTCATAGATCGAGGCGTCGCCATGCGGATGGTATTTACCCATCACGTCGGCGACCGGGCGGGCCGACTTCACGTATTTGCGGTTCCAGTGGTAGCCGCTCTCATGCGCCGCATAGAGAATGCGGCGATGCACGGGCTTCAGGCCGTCGCGCACATCAGGCAGCGCACGGCTGACGATCACGCTCATGGCGTAGGAAAGATAGGAGCTCTGCATCTCCTCGATGATGGAGATCGGCTCGATGCCGGTGGGGCCGCCGTCGGCGCCGCGCGGTGTCTTTTGGTCGGTCAAATCGGATCACAATCTAATCAGGAATCACTGACCGCTTATATAGGAAGCAAGGCCGAAACTCCAATGTTCGCGGCACTTTTCCAGTGTCATTTTTGGTGGTAATTTCAAAAGGATACCGCTGATTGCGACGATATGGCCATGACGCTTTTCGCCGCCACAAGGCAAAAGCCGGCAATGGACCAACTTTCCCAAGCGAAAGCCGCAAGCGCCATGAATTGGCGCCGGTGGCTGCCTTTGCAGGCGCTGAGCGGCTGGCGGTTCGGGGATCTCAATGGTGATCTGATCGCCGGCCTGACATTGGCCGCGATCGCCATTCCCGAGCAGATGGCAACGGCCCGGCTCGGAGGTTTCGCTCCCGAGATTGGTTTTTTCGCTTTTGTCGCCGGTTCGGTGGCGTTTGCCCTGTTCGGCGCCAATCGTCACCTCTCGGTTGGCGCGGATTCGACCATCACGCCGCTGTTCGCCGGCAGCCTGGCGCTGCTCGCCACATCCGGCTCGCCGCATTATCTGGCACTGGCGGCCATGCTGGCGTTGATGGTCGGGCTGATCGTAACCTTGAGCGGCGTCTTTCGCCTCGGCTGGATCGCCGATCTCCTGTCGGTGCCGGTCACCACAGGGTTTCTGGCGGGCATCGCCGTCCATATCATCGTCTCGCAGATGCCCGGGCTGCTTGGCCTGCCAGCCGAAAGTGGAGAAACCTTGCAGCGTGTCGGCGAGATCGGCGGCAATCTCCATCTCACCAATCCCTGGAGCCTAGGGCTCGGCCTCGGCGTGTTCGCGATCGTGTTCTGTTCGGAACGGATCAGCGCCCGCATCCCCGGCGCCTTGATCGGCATGGTGCTTGCCACGCTCGCGGTCGTCGTCTTCGGCCTCGGGGATCGCGGCGTCGAGGTGCTAGGCGCCTTGCCAAACGGCCTGCCGCGCGCCGACCTGCCGAAGGCCAGCCTCGACGATATCCAGGCGCTGGTGCCACTGGCGCTGCTGATCGCCATTGTCGTCATGGTGCAGACGGCCGCCACCTCGCGGTCCTTCGCCTCGCAACCGGACGACGCACCCGACGTCAACCGCGATTTCATCGGCGTCGGCGCCGGCGGCATTTTGTCGGGCCTGTTCGGCGCCTTTGCCGTCAACGCCAGCCCGCCGCGCACGGCCATCGTCTCCCAGTCGGGTGGCCGCTCGCAACTGTCCGGCCTCATTGCCGCGGCCATCGTGCTGGCGCTCGGTGCCTTTGGCGGCGGCCTGCTCGCCAATGTTCCGCAGGCCGCCCTTGCCGGCGTCCTGATGTTCGTCGCCCAGCACATATTGCGCTGGAAGGTGTTCGCCGGCGTCTATCGGCAGGCGCCTGTCGAATTCGTGTTGATCCTGGTCACCATGGCGGCAATCGTGGTGTTGCCGATCGCAACCGGCGTGGCGGTGGGGATCGGCCTGTCGCTGCTGCATGGCATATGGAGCGCGACGCGCACGGAGCCGATCGAACTCGAACAGGTGCCGGGCACGTCCGTCTGGTGGCCTCCGGCCAAGCCCAGCGCTGGCGAACAACTTCCGGGCGTGCTGGTCGCGGCCTTCCAGGCGCCACTGTCCTTCGTCAATGCCGATCGCTTCAAGCGCGGCGTTTGCGACCTTGTCGATGCCAGGGACGAAACCGTGAAACTGGTCGTGCTGGAGGCCAGCAACATCGTCGAAATCGACTACACCGCCGCGCAGGCCCTGATCGACACCATCCTTCATTGCCGCAAGGCGGGCGCGGTCTTTGCCATAGCGCGGCTGGAATCGCTGCGCGCCCTGGCGGCGCTGGCGCGGTTCGGCATTGCTGAAATGGTCGGCCCGCGGCACATATTCCACAGCGTCGACGCGGCGATCAAATCACTTGGTCCGGGAAAACAGCAGCAGCAAGGACAGGATGGAGTGCCATGATCGACCCGCGAGAACCAATTGTTACACCAGTTCCCGTCGAGGAACTGAGACCGACGCAGATAACGGTCGGCATGAGAGAAGTTGCGTTGAAGCGCCAGATGATCCGGGAGCAGGACGCCAAGAAGAGGACCGGCGCTTTTCTCGGCAAACACATGGTGCCGGTCGTATTGGGTCCCAAAAATCGCAACTACGTCACCGATCACCATCACCTCGCCCGCGCCCTGCTCGAGGAAGGCGTCAAGGACGTGCTTGTGACCGTGATCAGCGACCTGTCAGCGCTCGACAAGGACACGTTTCTTTTCATGCTCGATAACAGAGGCTGGATGCATCCGTTCGACGAGAGCGGCCGGCGCCGCGATTACTCGGCAATTCCGAAGACAATCGGCGAGCTGATCGACGATCCTTACCGGAGCATGGCGGGCGAACTGCGCCGGATGGGTGGCTTTGCCAAGGACACGACGCCGTTCAGCGAATTCATCTGGGCGGATTTCCTTCGTCGGCGCATCGACCGCAACGCGGTTGCGAAGAACTTCGACAAGGCGATGAAAGAGGCACTCAGCCTGGCCAAGGGCAAGGACGCGGACTATCTGCCGGGCTGGTGCGGCCCGACCTCGGATTGAGCCTGCTTCGGCCGAGGCGCGACGCCGTTTGACTGGCGGACTCGATAATCGCTTGGCGTTTCGCCCATGATGCGTCGAAACCGACGATTGAACGTCGACAGGTCGTTGAAGCCGGCGTCGAAGGCGATCGCCGAGATCGCATCATCGGACAGGCGCAGCCGCACCGCTGCCCGGTGCAGACGGATCTTGAGCAGGAACTGGTAGGGCGTCATGCCGGCAACCTGCCGGAAAATACGCAGGAAATGATACGGGCTGGTCGCCGTCTCATCCGCCAGCGCTGACAGGCAAACCGGCCCGTCGGCATCCAGTTCGATCCGCCGCACGGCTTCGGCCACCCGTTTCTGATCGCGACGGCTTGGTCCGCGCCTGATGGACGTCGCGCCGGAAATCGTGGCCACAGCCGCGACGACAATGCGCACACCGAGTTCCTCGAAGGCCTCGCCGTCGCCCGTCTCCCGCGCGGCTTCCGCCTCGGCCAGCAGCGGCGCCAAGGCTGGCAAAGGCGGCAGGCGCGGCGCATCGAAAGTAAGCGTGCTCGCGCCCGGCACACCGGCGACGATCCGTTCCATGTAGGCAGGCTTGAAATGGAACGAGAGACAGCGGTCGCCGCTGCCATGTTCGTGTCCGCATTCATAGCATGTGCCGGAATTGCCGAGCAGCAGCGCTCCCGGCGCCAGCATGGCGGTGCCTTGCTGCGCGCGGTAGCGGAACGTGCCGCCGGTGACCGCTGCAACACAGAAATCCTGATGGGCCTCCTCGAACGGGCGGTCGCCCGCACCGGCCGTGCAGATCACATCCGCCACATGCCAGCCGGGTCCGGATGCGAGAGTGCGGGTCATCGCTGTCATGGCCGAAATATAGCAATTTTTCCCAAGCCCAGAACCCCGTCAGCGCCTATTCCTCCCGGTCTCCTGACAGAAAGAGGCCGCAGCCATGTTCGACCCCTTTGCCGAAGCCCTGCACAGTCCCGGACCGATCGACGGGCTTGCCGAAAAACTGAACCTTTACGGCCGCTTCGTCGGCGCCTGGACGTTTGAGGCCTCGCGTCACCTCGATGATGGCACCGTGCTGGCCGGACGTGGCGAGGTGCATTTCGGCTGGGTGCTCGAAGGCCGCGCCATCCAGGACGTCTGGATCCTGCCCGCGCGGAACACCGGTTCCCAGCCTTCCCTGGGCAAGTGGACGTTCTACGGCACGACGCTGCGGGTCTACGATCCCGGCGCGGACGCCTGGCACATTTTCTGGAGCGATCCGCGCAATCAGTATTTCAGCCGCCAGCTCGGCCGAGCCGAGGGCGACACGATCGTGCAGGTGGGCGCCGACGGCACCGGTTCCTCGGTGCGCTGGAGCTTTTCGCGGATCACCGAAAATTCCTTCCGCTGGCTCGGCGAGCGCTCGCACGACAATGGCGCGACATGGCGGCTGGAGGTCGAGTTCCTGGCGCGGCGCGTTGCAACAGCCTGAATCAGCAACCTCTTGTAACGATAGAGAGAACCATGTTCGATCATATCTCGATCGGTGTCCGCGACGCCATTTCCTGATCATGCGCATGAGAAGCCTCTTCCGCCCGGCCTGCGCGAGCAGATCTCCAGGTCGAACTTTTCAGACGTGGCGCGCTGGCTTGGCCGGCCCAATTGTGAAAAAGAAACTACCGAGCCGACGCGCGTATTGAATCGGCGACGGGCGAGGATATAGGGTCGCCCAAGGCGGGGTTTTTCCAATGGCCAAGAACGCAGAGATCGAAATTCTGCGTGCAATCTCCATCCTCATGGTGATTGCCGCGCACATTCCCTTCATAATGTCTTGGGAATCGGCGTATTGGTGGCCTGTATTCAGGGTGGCTCATTTTTGGGCGGGCGTGGATATCTTCTTCGCGATATCGGGATTTGTGGTCACTGCCACGCTGCTGCGCCATATCCGGTCTGAAACGCCCTTCATCGCCTTGAAGTCGTTTTGGATCCGGCGTTTCTTTCGCCTCGTCCCGCTGTCCTGGATGACCTTGGCTCTCTCGATAGTATTGGCCGCCACCTGGAACGGGTTCGGCTTTTTCGGCACCCCGCAGAACAATTTCTACGACGCCGTGGCGGTTTTGATCTACGGCCAGAACTGGCACTTTTTCCAATGCCTGTCAGCCGGCTGGACGACATGCGGTATCAACCGTCATTTTTGGTCGTTGTCCTTGGAAGAACAGTTCTATATCGCCCTTCCGCTGGTGTTCATCTTCTCGCGTAAATGGCTTGCAGCGATCTGCGCTCTCCTGATCGTCATCCAGTTTCCACTTTACCGGCCCAACACCTCATGGCTTTGGATCACGCGGACTGATGCCATCTCGTGGGGCGTCCTGATCGCGCTGTTTTCGCAGCATGCAGACTATTGGCGACTGGCTCCTGCCATGTTTCGCCACCGCCACATCGGCCCTCTCTTCGCGGCGCTCGCCATCACCGCCATTTGCTTCCTGTCGGGCGGACTGATCGTTTCGTTCTACGTCGGGTTGATAGCTCTGCTGGCTGGCGTTCTGGTCTGGATCGCCTCGTATGATCGAGGCTACCTGTTCCGGAACGCGGAAAACCAACGTCTGCTGCTTTGGATCGGCAAGCGCTCCTACGCCATCTACCTTTTCCACTCCATGGCGTTCAGGCTGGTCAAAGAGGGCTGCGCCCGCTACGCCGGCAGTGCGGACGCCATCCAGAACTCGGCGCATTCCGTTGTTATTCTGGCGGGCGGGCTCATCCTCACTGCCGCCATCGCCGAAATCGCGTGCCGCCTCATCGAAGCGCCATTCCAGACAAAGGGACGAGCCATGGCGCAGCGGATGGTTGCGCCAGCGGCTGTTGCCGTCTCGACTTAATTCCAGGGCCTAACGGCCGCAACGGTGTTGTCGCCGATTGGCCGGCGTCGGAAGAAGCTGTTTGCCTTGGCGAGAACCGTGACGCTGCCTTTGTCATCGACCCGGACGGCTATCGCCTCGAGGCCTATTTCGGAGCTGCCGGCTAACCCGGCCAAGCTCCGCAGTTTCGCAGTCAAGACGGTTCCCACTGACCGGGCTTTGCTCTACCAATGCGAAGCGGGCTCGGCCCGGCGGGAGGGTCAGCGATGCCGAGTTTCGACAGCCTGTTCAATGCCTTCGTCACCATTCTCGTGACCATCGATCCGCCCGGCCTGGCGCCATTGTTCCTCGCCGTGACGCGCGGCATGAACCGCGAGGAGCGCCAGCAGGTGTCGGTCCGCGCCTCGGTCATCGGCTTCCTGGTGATGGCGCTGTTCGCGGTGGCCGGCGCCTCGATCCTGTCGGTGTTCGGCATCACGCTGCCGGCCTTCCGCGTCGCCGGCGGTTTCCTGCTGTTCTTCATCGCCTTCGAGATGGTCTTCGAGCGGCGACAGGACCGCAAGGAGAAGATCGGCGACGTCGCCATCACCAAGGACATGATCCACAACATCGCCGCCTTCCCGCTGGCGATCCCGCTGATCGCCGGCCCCGGCGCGATTTCGGCGACGGTGCTGCTCTCCGGCTCGTTTCAGGGCTTTGCCGCGCAGGCAGCACTTGTCGGCATCATCCTCGTCTGCCTCGCCATCACCTATCTGGTGTTCGTGCTGTCGGAGCGCATCGACCGCATCCTCGGCCAGACCGGCCGCTCGATCCTGACCCGCCTGCTCGGCGTCATCCTCGCCGCACTGGCCGTGCAATTCGTGGCCGACGGCATCAAGGCGCTGATGGCGGGGTGAACGGCAGTCCCTACTGCCCTACTGCCCTACTGCCCTACTGCCCTACTGCCCTACTGCCCTACCTTGCGGTCGTATCGATCACTTCGAAATCATGCGTTATCGTGGCCGTCTTGGCCATCATGGCGGAGGCCGAGCAGTATTTTTCGATCGAAAGATTGATCGCCCGCTGAACCTTGTCGGGCGACAGCGCGCGGCCCTTGACGATGAAATGCATGTGGATGCGGGTGAACACCTTTGGGTCGGTCTCGGCGCGATCGGCGTCGAGTTCGACGACGCAGTCCTCGACCGCCTCGCGACCCTTTTCCAGTATATGCACGACATCATAGGCCGAGCAGCCGCCGGTGCCGATCAGCACCAGTTCCATCGGGCTCGGGCCCGGCGTCTTGCCTTCGGGGCCGGGTGCCGTTCCCAGCACCAGCTTGTGGCCGCTGCCGGACTCGCCGACGAAGGTGCGCTCTTCGACCCATTTTATCCGTGCCTTCACCGCTTTGTCCTTTCACTCCTTTGGCCGCGCCTGCTGTCGGGCCAAATCAACAATGCAAAACCCCGAAAGTCCATGCAGGACCCTCGGGGTATCGATCACGCGACGTCAGCCGTCTGGTGTTGCTTTCGGTCAGAACGGGATCTCGTCGTCCAGTTCGCGCGACGAACCGCCGCCACCGCCGCCCCTGGGGGCGCCGCCGCCACGGTTGAAGCTTTCGTTCGGGCTGGACTGGCCGAAATCGGAACCGCGGCTGCTGCCGCCGCCGGAATAACCACCGACCTGGCCGCCCTCACCCTGACGCCCGTCGAGCATCTGCAGTTCGCCGCGGAACCGCTGCAGCACGACTTCCGTCGTGTACTTGTCGGCGCCGGTCTGGTCCTGCCATTTGCGCGTCTGCAGCTGGCCCTCGACATAGACCTTCATGCCCTTCTTCAGATACTGCTCGGCCACCTTGGCGATGCCCTCATTGAAGATGACGACATTGTGCCACTCGGTCTTTTCCTTGCGCTCGCCGGAATTCTTGTCGCGCCAGCTTTCCGACGTGGCGATACGGATGTTGACGACCGGCTCGCCCGAGTTCAGGCGGCGGATTTCAGGGTCCGCGCCGAGATTGCCGACCAGAATGACCTTATTGACGCTACCCGCCATGATTTTTCTCCGCGCTCATCCGAAACAAATTTTTGTCGCAGCACCTTACAGGCTACGGACGTCAGCCGCCTGCTAAGGCTGGCTTTTCCCACAAGGTTTTTGTTCCCTTTTCGTTCCTATATGCATTGCCGCTGAATGTCAAGGAATGGCAACAGTGCCTGCGCCTGACATATGGGTTTCAAAACAGCGCTTGCCAAATCAATAAGTATCGACTTATGCTTTTGTCATGATCGAAGCAGAGATTTTCCGCGCTTTGGCTGACCCGACGCGCCGCGCCGTCTTCGAGCGCCTGGCGGCAGCTGAAATGAGCGTGTCGGAATTGCGCAGCGGCCTGACGGTGTCGCAGCCGGCAGTGTCGCAACATCTGGCGGTGCTGCGCGGCGCCGGCCTCGTGGTCGAGCGGCGGGCCGGACGCAACGCCTACTACCGCGCCGATCCGCAGGGGCTCGCCCCCTTGCTCTTCTGGATCGAACGCTACCGGACCTTCTGGCCGGAGCGCATCGAAAGGCTCAAGACGGTTTTGAAGGACATGGATCAATGAAGGATTTGGGATCGATGAACGCCAAGACCCAGGGCGAAGCCTCCCCGGATGTGCTCGAGTTCGAATACGACCTTGCCGAACCGCCGGAAAAAGTGTGGCGGGCGCTGACCATGCCGGAATTGCTCGCCGCATGGATGATGCCGAACGACATCAGGCCGGAAATCGGCAGTCGTTTTGCCTTCGCCGGGACCGAAGCTGCCATCGAATGCGAAATCCTCGACGCCGAGCCGGAGCGCCTGCTGCGCTATTCCTGGCGCGAGCAGCCGGGCGACGCCGGGGATCCGCTCGACAGTGTCGTCACCTTCACACTCGCCCGCACCGTTTCCGGCGGCACGCATCTGCGCATCGTCCATGACGGCTTTGCAGGGAAAGCGATGCCCGCCGTCGCCATGGCGGGCGCCGGCTGCCGGCTCTCGCTTGGATTGCGCGGGCGCGCAAAGCCTGTCGCCGCGAACATACCGAACACCCTGCTGCTCGCAGCCTGAACACGGAAATCGGAGACGAAAAATGAGCGATCTTGCCAGTCTAGTGCCGATGGTGATCGAGCAATCGAGCCGCGGCGAACGCGCCTTCGACATTTTCTCGCGGCTGCTGCGCGAGCGCATCATCTTCATCAATGGCGAGATCAACGACGACGTCTCGGCGCTGGTCTGCGCGCAGCTTTTGTCATTGGAGTCAGACAATCCCGACAAGGAGATATCGCTCTACATCAACTCGCCGGGCGGCGTGGTGACCAGCGGTTTCGCCATCTACGACACGATGCAGTATGTCAGTTGCCCGGTATCGACCGTGTGCATGGGGTTTGCCGCGTCGATGGGCTCGTTCCTGCTGATGGCGGGCACGCCGGGGCGCCGCATCGCGCTGCCCAACGCCACCATTCTGCTGCATCAGCCGCTGGGCGGCTTCCAGGGCCAGGCTTCCGACATCCAGCGCCATGCCGAGCGGATAGGCAAGACCAAACGCCATATGGCCGAACTCTACGCGCAGCATTGCGGCCGCAGCTATGAGGAGGTCGAACGCACGCTCGACCGCGACCATTTCATGACCGCCCGCGAGGCCCAGGCATGGGGCATTGTCGACCATGTCTTCGACACGCGCAAAAAGGCGGCGTGAGCCCAAGCCAGATCGGATTTCTGCCCGCTGTCGAAGATTTGACGACACCGCTCTGGTTCCGGGAGCGGCTCGTCCCTATAATCCTGGGATGATCGACACTCATTCGCCCAGGACGTCGCATCGCCTCATCGTCGCAGCGGTGCTCACTTTTGCCGGCCTTGCGAGCGGTATGGCCCTCGCCGACGACAGCGCACCGCCGGCGCAGAAAGGCGCCCTGCCCGGCGTGAGCGGTGATTATCGCATCGCCAAGCCGGCTCCCCAGCCGGAACCCGACGACGCATTCCCCAGCAACGGCAACGGCACGTTCAAAATCGGCGATACCGATGTCAGGATTTCCGGCACCATCACGGTCGATATGGCCACGGGCGGGTTTAAGCCCCCGAGGTGAGCAGCCCTCCGCTGGGGCCGGTGCAGCCATTTCGTCAAAAGAACAGCCCCGCCGTGCCTTAGGCAAACGGACGGGGCTTTTCTGGATCTTTAATCCATATTTTGCCGGGAGTGTACTGCCGGCGTTAGATTTCGGATGCTACGCGGCGTTCAGCCGACGATCCGACTAGCAGTCTCTGATTTTGGGGATACGGCAAGTCACGGTTTGTCGGGTGGCGCAAACGCTAAACCCTGACACTTATGCCTGCCGCAGCTCCAACGAGAGGTGGAGCCCTTGGGAACTGTCCGGTGGCGTCATGCTCCGCTCCTGTGTCCGTTGCGACATTGTCGTAGCGAAGCGCAAATCGCAAATGCCTGCGGCGTCTCGCAGGCCGCCTTGGGGCGGCGAGGCCATCGAAAGACGGCCGGCTTCGCTGACCTCCGGAGACTGCCCCCGTGAGCCGGCCACGTCAACCTTCAATAGCCGGTTACGGAAAATTGTGATCGCCGGGAGGTTACGTACAGGTCAGGTTTCTACACAGCTTTGTCAGGAGCGTGTTCGGCCTTTGTTCTTTCTGCTTGCCCCTTCGCGCGAAAGGCGGTTAAACGACTTCTGTCGGGAATTGTGGCGTCTCTCGACGTGGCGGCAAAAACACCTACATAGGGGATGGCCGGGACAATCCCGCCAATCCCACGAATTCCAGATCTGAGGCGGCGACCGGCGATGGCCGACCATAAATTCCTTTCCATTCGCGGGGCGCGCGAACACAATCTGAAGAATGTCGATCTCGACCTGCCGCGTGACAGCCTGATCGTCATGACCGGCCTGTCTGGTTCCGGCAAATCGTCGCTGGCCTTCGACACCATCTATGCTGAAGGCCAGCGCCGCTATGTCGAGAGCCTGTCGGCCTATGCCCGGCAATTCCTCGAAATGATGCAAAAGCCCGACGTCGACCAGATCGACGGCCTGTCGCCTGCCATCTCGATCGAGCAGAAGACCACCTCGAAGAACCCGCGCTCGACGGTCGGCACCGTCACCGAGATCTACGACTATATGCGCCTGCTGTTCGCGCGTGTCGGTGTACCTTATTCGCCGGCCACCGGCCTGCCGATCGAGAGCCAGACGGTCAGCCAGATGGTCGACCGGGTGCTGGCGCTGGAGGAAGGCACGCGCCTGTTCCTGCTGGCGCCGATCGTGCGCGGCCGCAAGGGCGAGTACCGCAAGGAACTGCTGGAACTGCAGAAGAAGGGTTTTCAGCGCGTCAAGGTCGACGGTGTCTTCTATGAGATATCAGATGTTCCGGCGCTCGATAAAAAATACAAGCACGACATCGACGTCGTCGTCGACCGTATCGTCGTGCGTGGCGATCTGGCCACGCGTCTTGCCGACTCCATCGAGACGGCGCTGAAGCTCGCCGAGGGGCTGGCGGTGGCCGAGTTCGCAGACAGACCGCTCGACTCCAGCCAGACCGGCGAGGATTCGGTCAACAAGTCGAAGAACGAGACGCATGAGCGCATCCTGTTCTCGGAAAAATTCGCCTGCCCGGTCTCCGGCTTCACCATTCCCGAGATCGAGCCGCGGCTGTTCTCGTTCAACAACCCATTCGGCGCCTGCCCGACCTGCGACGGTCTCGGCAGCCAGCGCGCCATCGACCCCAATCTCGTCGTGCCCGACGAAAACGTCTCGCTGCGCGACGGCGCCGTCAGCCCATGGGCGAAGTCGACCTCGCCCTATTACGTGCAGACGCTCGAGGCCTTGGGCAAGGCCTACAGCTTCAAGCTCGGCGACAAGTTCAAGGATTTGAGCGCCGAGGCCCAAGACGCGATCCTGCGCGGCACCGGCGAGCGCGAAGTCACCTTCCAGTATGATGACGGCCTGCGCTCCTACAAGACGACCAAGACCTTCGAAGGCGTCATCCCCAATCTCGAACGGCGCTGGAAAGAAACCGAATCCGCCTGGATGCGCGAGGAGATCGAGCGCTTCATGTCGGCGACGCCCTGCCCCGTCTGCAAAGGCTATCGGCTGAAGCCGGAAGCGCTGGCGGTTAAGATCGGCGGCAAGCACATCGGCGAAGTCACGGAACAGTCGATCCGCAACGCCGACAAATGGTTCACCGACCTGCCTGCGCAGCTCAACGACAAGCAGAACGAGATCGCGGTGCGCGTGCTGAAGGAAATCCGCGAGCGGCTGCGCTTCCTCAACGATGTCGGGCTCGACTATCTGACATTGTCGCGCAATTCGGGCACGCTGTCGGGCGGCGAGAGCCAGCGCATCCGCCTGGCGTCGCAGATCGGCTCGGGGCTTACCGGTGTGCTTTACGTGCTGGACGAGCCGTCCATCGGCCTGCATCAGCGCGACAACACGCGCCTGCTCGATACGCTCAAGCACCTTCGCGACATCGGCAACACCGTCATCGTCGTCGAACATGACGAGGATGCCATCCTGCATGCCGACTATGTCGTCGACATGGGTCCGGCCGCCGGCATCCATGGCGGCGAGATCATCGCCCAGGGCACGCCGCAGCAGGTGATGGCCAATCCCAACTCGATCACCGGCAAATACCTGTCGGGCGCGCTTGAAGTGGCCACCCCCGGGGTGCGGCGTGAGGCGAAAAAGAACCGGCGCCTGAAAATCGTCGGCGCGCGCGGCAACAATCTGAAGAACGTCACTGCCGAAATCCCGCTCGGCACCTTCACCGCCGTCACCGGCGTATCGGGCGGCGGCAAGTCGACCTTCCTGATCGAGACGCTGTTCAAGGCGGCCTCGCGCCGTATCATGGGCTCGCGCGAGCATCCGGCCGAGCATGACCGCATCGAGGGCCTGGAATTCCTCGACAAGGTCATCGACATCGACCAGTCGCCCATTGGACGGACCCCGCGTTCGAACCCCGCCACCTATACCGGCGCCTTCACGCCGATCCGCGACTGGTTCGCCGGCCTGCCCGAGGCCAAGGCGCGCGGCTACCAGCCGGGACGCTTCTCGTTCAACGTCAAGGGTGGCCGCTGCGAGGCCTGCCAGGGCGACGGCGTCATCAAGATCGAGATGCACTTTTTGCCTGACGTCTACGTCACCTGCGACGTCTGCCACGGCAAGCGCTACAACAGGGAGACGCTCGACGTCCTGTTCAAGGGCAAGTCGATCGCCGACGTGCTCGACATGACCGTCGAGGAAGGCGTCGACTTCTTCGCCGCCGTGCCGGGCGTGCGCGACAAGCTCGATACGCTGAAGCAGGTCGGCCTCGGCTACATCCATATCGGCCAGCAGGCGACGACGCTGTCCGGCGGCGAGGCGCAGCGCATCAAACTCGCCAAGGAACTGTCGCGCAAGGCGACAGGCAAGACGCTCTACATCCTCGACGAGCCGACCACCGGCCTGCATTTCCACGACGTCGCCAAACTCCTGGAAGTGCTGCACGAACTGGTTGACCAGGGCAACACGGTGGTCGTCATCGAGCACAATCTCGAAGTGATCAAAACCGCTGACTGGGTGCTCGACCTCGGCCCCGAAGGCGGCGACGGCGGCGGCGAACTGGTTGCCCAGGGCACACCGGAAGCGATCGTGCGCGAGAAGCGCAGCTACACCGGGCAGTTCCTCAAGGAACTGCTGGAGCGGCGCCCCGGAGGCAAGCGCGAAGCGGCGGAGTGATCAACGGACCGGTTGGCGCCTGGAGAGTGTTTGGATGACAATCAGAAGAGCGCTCGCCGGTGATATCCAAACGGTCGTTTCGCTGACGCAAGCCGCCTACGCTCCCTACAACCCCATGCTCGACGCGCCGCCGATCCCGGTGACCGAAGACTACGCGCCGCGCATCGCGAACGCCGAGGTCTGGCTGCTAGAGAGCGGCGGCGAACCTGCCGGAGTGCTCACACTGGAGCGGCATGAGGATCACGCGATGATCTTCTCCGTCGCGGTGTCGCCCGCCTTCCAGGGCAAGGGGTTCGGTATCGCATTGTTAAAACACGCCGACGAGCAGACGCGCCAGTGGGGCCTGCCGGAGATACGGCTCTACACCAATGCGAAAATGGAGCGGAACATCGCGCTCTATCTCGCTTACGGCTATCGCGAAACGGGTCGCCGGCCCAACCCCTACCGGCCAGGGTGGGTGCTTGTCGACATGGCAAAGCCGGTCGACGAGACCACGACGGCCTGATTTTCTGAACGCGGCCAGACTTCTGAATTTGGCCAGACACCGCACTCGGGAGGACGACAATGAGCAAATCGGGAACAATCCGCTCCGGCATGGGCGGCTGGACCTTCGAGCCCTGGGATAAGTCCTTCTATCCGGACAAATTGTCGAAGGCCAAACAACTGCACTATGCCAGCCGGCAGGTGCCGAGCATCGAGGTCAACGGCACCTACTACTCCAGCTTCAAGGAGCCGACCTTCGTCAAATGGGCAAGCGAGGCGCCGGACGGTTTCGTCTATTCGCTGAAGGGCAACCGCTTCGTCACCAACCGCCGCGTGCTGGGCGAGGCCGGTGAATCGATGATGCGCTTCCTCGGCTCCGGCGTTGCCGCGCTCGGCGACAAGCTCGGCCCGATCCTGTGGCAGTTCGCGCCGACGAAAAAGTTCGATCCGGACGATTTCGAAGCTTTTTTGAAACTGCTGCCGGAGAAACAGGACGGTGTCGCGCTGCGCCATGCGCTGGAAGTCCGCAACGACAGTTTCATCGTGCCGGAATTCGCGGCACTTGCCCGCAAATACAAGGCGGCGATCGTCTATGCCGACCATGCCAAATATCCTGATATCGCCGACGTCACCGGCGACTTCGTCTACGCACGGCTGCAGACCGGCTCGGACGACAATCCCGATTGCTACACGCCGAAGGGCCTCGACGAATGGGCGGCGCGGGCAAAGACATGGGCGGAAGGCAAGCAGCCGGCCGATTTGCGGCGCGCCGATCCCGCCACTGACGCGCCTGTACAGCCGCGCGACGTGTTCGTCTACTTCATCACCGAGGGCAAAGTGCGCGCACCGTTCGGGGCGATGGCGCTGATGAAGCGCATAGCCGGCTGACCAGCATTCGTTGTTGTTCGGCTACATGCTGTAAGTGCATCATCTATGCGTTTTGCGCGTAGCAAAGCGCCTATTCCTGGGCATCTTCGCCACGATCGTAACCTTATCGACACTTCCTTGCTGCATGTATGCGACGACGGCAAGCTGCAGAGCTGGAGCCGCCGCCGGCAGGGAAAGAGGGGCATGTCGCTCGACTACACTTCACTTCTGCTGGCTGTCGGTTTCTCCGCTGCTTGCCTGAGCCTGACATTGTTCGGCATGTGGCTGACCGCCCGCACGGAACGGTTCCTGCTGACATGGGCGATCAGCCTGGTATTCGTGGTCGGCGATATCTTTGTCTATGACGCCTATATCGATATGCCCGGGCGCTTGCTCGGCATCGCCACCCTTGCCCTGTTGCTGCTCGGTTTCTCGACAATGCTGGGTGCGGCCTACCAGTTCAGAACCGGCGGCTCGCCGCTGCCGCGAGCACTGTTGGGATGTATCTCACTGGCGGTGACGCTGCCTCCCATGGCTCTGGGTTATGATGGCCTTGGCTTCATGTTCGAGAACCTGTTCGCCGCCTTGCTCCTGTTCACGACGGCATTCGAATACTGGCGCGGTCGCGACGAAGCCCCTGCCCTGACGGTCGGCATCACGACGCTCTACTCGGCCACCGCCGTTTCCTTCATGCTGTGCGCGGCGGTCCTGGCATGGGACGGCAAGCTGGTTCTCGGCCATGCACCAAGCAACTGGGCCGAGGAACTGAGCCTCATTGTCGTCATCGCCAGTATGACGGGCATTGGCGCCCTGTCACTTGCCCTCAACCAGGGGCGTCTGGCGAGGCATCACCGCCGCAACGCTCTCACCGATCCCTTGACCGGCCTGCTCAACCGGCGTGCGCTGTTCGACATGCATGGCCATCTCCCGGTCGGTGCCTTTACCGCCGTGGTCGTCTTCGATCTCGACAATTTCAAAGCCATCAACGACGAGTTCGGGCACGCGGCCGGCGACGAGGTGCTGAGGGTGTTTGCGAGCGAACTCGCCGGCAATCTTCGCCAGACCGACGTTGCCGCGCGCATGGGCGGCGAGGAATTCGCGCTGGTGTTGAAGCGCACCTTGCCGGAAACGGTCGAGGACGCGGCGGAGCGCATCCGGACAGCCTTCGCGACGCGCCTGATAGAGACCGAAACCGGCTCCCTGAGATGCACGGTCAGTGCCGGTTTTGCATTCGGCAGCAAAGAGGGGCTCAGCTTCGACAAGGTGCTCAGCGCCGCCGACAAGGCGCTCTACGACGCCAAGCGCGGCGGCCGCAACCGCGTCACCGCCTCACCGTTCCGGCGCGCGGGCTGACCGCGCGCATCAATGCGGAGCCGTTATTGCCGGATGGGGCGAAAGCGGCTCTATGCCGCCATCACGATTTCATTGAAAGTATCGAGGTCGACGTAGAACACCTTGGTGATCTCCTCGATCAGGTCGTCATATTCGCAGCCCTGTGACCTCAAAATGTTGATGGCCGCGATGATGTCGACCCGTTCGGTAAGCCGCCGCTTCTGGTAGTCCTCGACGAAACGTTCCATGGCTGTCCCTTAGCCTGTGTGCCCAAACGCGTTTTGAACGACAGAGATCGCAGGAGAGAAGCTAGGAAGCCTTGCTTGCGTGGAACTTGCCGGCCTTCGCCGCGCCCTCGATCTGCGATAACCAGACTGATACGGAAGCGGCCGACTCACAAAGCCAACAAAAGACTAGCATGCCGCCTCTGGCGCGCCAGAGATGAGGATCGCTGGATGAAAGAAATATTGGACTTGCCAAGGACTTTGGATCGTCAGCTGAAGTCCAGCACCGATTCTAGACGGTAAGGAACTTTCGCACATCAGCCCGGTCTAAATCTTCCGCCGGGCCAGTATGGACGATCTGGCCCCGGTCCATGATGTTGACCTCGTCGGCAAGCTCGCGGCAGAAGTCGAGATATTGTTCTACCAGCAGCACCGCGATACCAGCCTGGTCGCGCAAATAGCGGATGGCGCGGCCGATGTCCTTGATGATCGACGGCTGGATGCCCTCGGTGGGCTCATCCAGCACCAGCAGCTTCGGCCGCATCACCAGCGCCCTGCCGATGGCGAGCTGCTGCTGCTGACCGCCGGAAAGGTCGCCGCCACGGCGGCCAAGCATCTGCTTCAGCACTGGAAACAGCTCGAAGACATGCGCCGGCACGTTGCGATCGGCACGCTTCAACGGCGCAAAACCCGATTCCAGGTTTTCGCGCACCGTGAGCAGGGGAAAAATCTCCCTGCCCTGCGGCACGAATGCGATGCCCGACCGGGCGCGGTCATACGCCGCGCTCCGGTCGAGCGCCTTCCCCTCGAAGGCAACGCTTCCGCTCGTCAGCCGGTGGTGGCCGACGATCGATCTCATCAAACTGGTCTTGCCGACGCCGTTGCGGCCGAGCACGCAAGTGATCTTGCCGGCGCCCGCCTTCAGCGAAACGCCGCGCAGCGCCTGGGCGGCGCCGTAGTGGAGCGTGGCGTTGGAAACTTCGAGCATGTCAGCGCCTTCTCCAGAACCGGAGAAACGACAGATCGAAGCGATGAAACTGCACCCGCCAGACCATGGTCATCTCCCCAGGTAGACTTCGACGACACGCTCGTCGGCCGACACGAAATCGAGTGTGCCTTCCGACAGCACCGAGCCTTCGTGTAGGCAGGTGACCTTGACGCCGAGTTCGCGCACGAAATGCATGTCGTGCTCGACGACGATGACCGAATGGTCGCGCGCAATGTCCTTGAGCAGCCGCGCCGTCTCTTCGGTTTCCGCATCGGTCATGCCCGCGACCGGCTCGTCGACCAAAAGCAGCTTCGGGTCCTGCGCCAGAAGCATGCCGATCTCCAGCCACTGTTTCTGGCCGTGGCTGAGATTGGCGGCCAGCTCGTGGCGCTTGTCGCCCAGCCGGATGACGCCGAGAATGTCGTCGATCTGCCGCGCCTCGGCCGCAGAGCGGCGATGGAACAGCGCCGGGAAGATCGAACGCGGCCCTTTCAGCGCCAGCATCAGATTGTCCTCGATCGTGTGGCTTTCGAAGACCGTCGGCTTCTGGAACTTGCGGCCTATGCCCATCATGGCGATCTCGGCCTCGTCATGCCTGGTGAGATCCACCTGGCCATCGAAGAACACTTCGCCCTCGTCGGGCCGCGTCTTGCCGGTGACGATGTCCATCATCGTCGTCTTGCCGGCGCCGTTGGGGCCGATGATGGCGCGCATCTCGCCTTTGTCGAGCACCAGCGACAAATTGTTGATGGCGCGAAAACCGTCGAACGAGACCGAGACGCCGTCGAGATAGAGGATGGTGTTCGACTTGCTCATGGTCGCTACTCCGCCGCCTGCGGTTCAGGGTCGGACCAGGACCACTCGCCTGGATTCCTCGCCGGCGAGCGAGCGGGCTTCGAGGTCGCGGACGGCACTGCAACCTTGGTGGCGGCCTCTTCAGCGACGGTGGCCGCGCGCAACGCCTTCGCATTGCCGCGCCAGCTGTCCCACATGCCGATGACGCCCTTCGGCAAGAGCAAGGTGACGGCGACGAATAGGCCGCCCAGCGCAAACAGCCACAACTCCGGCAGCACGCCGGTGAACCAGGATTTGCCGGCATTGACCAGCAGCGCGCCGATGATCGGCCCGACAATGGTGCCGCGTCCGCCGACGGCGGCCCAGATAACCACCTCGATCGAATTGGACGGTTCGAACTCGCCGGGATTGATGATTCCGACTTGCGGCACATAGAGCGCCCCGGCAATGCCGGCCATGACGGCCGAGACGGTGAAGGCGAACAGCTTCACATTCTCCGCCCGCCAGCCAAGGAAGCGCGTGCGGCTTTCGGCATCGCGCACCGCCATCAAGAGCTTGCCGTATTTGGAGCCGACGATCGCCCAGGTGATGAACACGGCGAGCGCCAGCGTCACCGCGCTGGCCGCGAACAGCGCCGAACGCGTTGCGTCGGCTTGCACGTTGAAGCCCAGAATATCCTTGAAATCGGTCAGGCCGTTATTGCCGCCGAAACCCATATCGTTGCGGAAGAAGGCGAGCAGCAGCGCATAGGTCATCGCCTGGGTGATGATGGAGAGATAGACGCCGGTGACGCGGCTGCGGAAGGCGAACCAGCCGAAGACGAAGGCGAGCAGGCCCGGCACCGCCAGCACCATGATCGCCGCAAACCAGAAATGATCGAAGCCATACCAGAACCACGGCAATTCCTTGTAGTTCAGGAACACCATGAAATCGGGCAGGATCGGGTTGCCATAGACGCCGCGCGAACCGATCTGGCGCATCAGATACATGCCCATCGCATAGCCGCCGAGCGCGAAGAAGGCGCCGTGGCCGAGCGAAAGGATGCCGCAATAGCCCCAGACCAGGTCGAGCGCGAGCGCCAGCAGCGCATAGCAGAGATATTTGCCGGTCAGCGCCACGATATAGGCCGGAACGTAGAAGGCGCTGGTTGGCGACACCGCAAGGTTGAGCAGCGGCATGATAATGGCCGCGGCCAGCAGGATGAAGATGGTGATGGCGATGCGGCGGTCGGCGCCGGCCGCGAAGAAGCGTCCCGTGATCATGCTTCCACCGCCCTGCCCTTGAGCGCGAACAGGCCGCGCGGGCGCTTCTGGATGAACAGGATGATCAGCACCAGCACGACGATCTTGCCGAGCACGGCGCCGGCATAAGGCTCGAGGAACTTGTTGACGATGCCCAGCGAAAAGGCGCCGACCAGTGTGCCCCAGAGATTGCCGACGCCGCCGAAGACGACGACCATGAAGCTGTCGATGATGTAGCCGCGGCCGAGATTGGGCGAGACATTGTCGATCTGGCTGAGCGCGACGCCGGCGATGCCGGCGATGCCGGATCCGAGCGCGAAGGTCAGCGCGTCGACCCATGGCGTCCTGATGCCCATCGAGGCCGCCATGCGGCGGTTGGCGGTGACGGCGCGCATCTGCAGTCCCCAGGGCGTGCGCTTCACCACATAGAGCAGGACGCCGAAGACGGTGAGCGCGAAGACCAGGATCCAGAGGCGGTTCCAGGTGATGGCCAGTTGGCCGATATCGAACGACCCCGACATCCAGGAGGGGTTGCCGACCTCCTGGTTGGTCGGCCCGAAGATCGAGCGCACCGCCTGCTGCAGGATCAGCGACACGCCCCAGGTCGCCAGCAGCGTCTCCAGCGGACGGCCGTAGAGGAAGCGGATGACGCCGCGTTCGATGGCAAGACCAACGAGCGCGGCGACCAGGAAGGCAAGTGGCAGCGCGATGACCAGCGACCAGTCGAATAGGCCGGGAAAGGATGTGCGGATCACTTGCTGGACAACGAAGGTCGTGTAGGCGCCGAGCATGACCATCTCGCCATGCGCCATGTTGATGACGCCCATGACGCCGAAGGTGATGGCGAGCCCGATCGCCGCGAGCAGCAGCACCGAACCCAGCGAAATGCCATACCAGATGTTCTGCCCGGCATCCCAAAGCGCCAATGTCGAATTGATGTTGGCGATCGCGGCTGTCGCGGCTTCCTTCACGGCTCCCGAGGCGTTGGCCTCGACCGAGGTTAGCAATGACACCGCGTCACGGTCGCCGCGCGCGCCGATCAGCCCGATTGCCGCCAGCTTGTCGGCTTCAGGCCGGTCCGAGACGAGAACAGAGGCGGCACGGGCCTGTTCGAGCAGAGCCTTGACGCTGGCAACCGTCTCCTTGGCGATCGCCGCGTCGAGCGGTTCGATATTTGCCGCGTCGGGCGTCTTGAAGATGGTGTCGGCGGCGGCGACGCGGACAGTCGGGTCCTTGGCGCCGAGCGTCAGCGTGCCCAGCGCGTCACGGATGACACGGCGTAGCGAATTGTTGACCTTGATCTTGGTGATGTCGCCCTTGGCCGCCTCGCCGGACGCTTCGCCGCTCAGCGGATCGGAAAGCTGGACGCTTTCGCCCGCTTCCTTGCCGACGAAGACCAGGGAATCGGCCTTGCGTATATAGAGGTTGCCGTCGGCGAGCGCGGCAAGCGGCCGCTCGACCACCGGATCGCCGGTGGCCGCCAGTTCATGGATGGCAGATCCGGTCTCCGAAAAACCCTTGGCCGTCGCGAATTTGGCGATGAGGCCACGCAGGTCGGCTTCCGCCGCGCCCGACAACGACAGCGTCGCCATCAGGAACAGCAGCATCAGGCCAATTGTGCGGAGCAGACTCATCGGCTTCAGGCGACCCTTGGAGGTTGAATTGGGCGTCCGGACGGTGGAGGAAACCGTCCGGACGCGCGCGGTCTGACTAAGTCAGTCCGGGGAGGATCAGTTCGTTCCCTTGCCGCCGCACTTGCCGGTGGCAACGTTGAAGTTGCCGCACGACAGGGGCTTGCGCCAATCGGAGATCAGGTCCTTGGAGTCCGGCAGGTAGTCGGACCATTCGTCGCCCATCACCAGTCCCGGCGTGCGCGAAACCGTCTCGAACTGGCCGTCGGCCTGGATTTCGCCGATCAGCACCGGCTTGGTGATGTGATGGTTCGGCATCATCGTCGAATAGCCGCCGGTCAGGTTCGGAACCGACACACCGACCATGGCGTCGATGACCTTGTCGGGATCGGTGGTGCCGGCCTTCTCGACCGCCTTCACCCACATGTTGAAGCCGATATAGTGGGCTTCCATCGGGTCGTTGGTGGTGCGCTTGTCGTTCTTGATGAACTTGTGCCAGTCGGCGATGAACTTCTTGTTCTCGGGCGTGTCGACGCTTTCAAAGTAGTTCCACGCGGCGAGATGCCCGACCAGCGGCGCGGTGTCGAGACCGGCAAGCTCTTCCTCGCCGACCGAGAAGGCCATGACCGGGATATCCTCGGCCTTGATGCCCTGGTTGCCGAGTTCCTTGTAGAACGGCACGTTGGCGTCGCCGTTGACGGTCGAGACGACGGCGGTCTTCTTGCCGGCCGAGCCGAATTTCTTGATCGCCGAGACTTCGGTCTGCCAGTCGGAAAAACCGAACGGCGTGTAGTTGACCATGATGTCTTCGGCCGCGACGCCCTTCGCCTTCAGATAGGCTTCGAGGATCTTGTTGGTGGTTCGCGGATAGACGTAGTCGGTGCCTTCCAGCCCCCAGCGCTTCACCGAGCCGCCATCCTCGCTCATCAGGTAGTCGACCGCCGGAATGGCCTGCTGGTTGGGCGCGGCACCTGTATAGAACACGTTGCGCTCGCTTTCCTCGCCCTCATACTGGACGGGATAGAACAGGATGTTGTCGAGCTCGGAGAACACCGGCAGCACCGACTTGCGCGACACCGAGGTCCAGCAGCCGAACACCGCCGCGACCTTGTCCTTCGAAATCAGCTCGCGCGCCTTTTCGGCGAACAGCGGCCAGTTGGAAGCCGGATCGACGACGACGGCTTCAAGCTTCTTGCCGAGCAGGCCGCCCTTGGCGTTCTGCTCATCGATGAGCATCAGCATGGCGTCCTTCAGCGTCGTCTCCGAAATCGCCATGGTCCCCGACAGCGAGTGGAGAATACCGACCTTGATCGTATCGTCGGCCGCCCTCGCAGGAGCCGACATCAACAGGCCGGCGGCAACGACGCTCGCCGAAAACATTTTTGTTATTGTCGAGAAATTACCCCTCATACGGAAGTCTCCCAAGCTGGTTGATTGCACCGCAACAATACAATGCAACACCCATGCCAACCGCATCCGGGATGCTGAAAAACAGCAAATAGCCAAACACTATCAAGCATTTATTATATTAGACTGAACAAATCAAAGAGAGCCGGTTAAAAATTCGTTGAGAGAAATTTGCGCAGTGCATATAATATCTGCCTAATTTTTGCCCAATTTCGTCAAATGCCTAGATTTTGACCTCAGCGCGCGAGGCGGGAGCGACAATGTTGCAGCACAGCGCAAAAATAGGGCAAGCTCGCTGCTCAACCGAGCGACGTCATGACATCCCTGATTTCACGCATTTTTGTCGGCATAGCGCTTCTGGCGGCAGCGACCGGCGCCGCACGGGCCGACTTCAGCGACGGCAAGATGCCTGACGGCACCTATCACTGCGAAGTCTACCTGCTCGGCATGTTCCTCGACCTCGGCGACATCACCATCAAGGGGAACGTCTATACAGGCCCCGTAACCTTCGGGACTGCCCCGCAGGCTTACAACTATCAGATGAATGCAAACGGCGAGATCTCCTGGCTGGGCCCACTCGGCGGCTACACCACGGGCGGCAACTCGCTGTCGATGACCCAGGCAACGCTGGATGGCCAGAACCCGCCCTCCTTCGACATCATCATGAAGCAGCCCGACGGCGCCTTCACCGCCTCGACCTGCACCCGGGGGAGCAATCCGTAGGTCTGCCCTCGAGCGGCGCCGCCGCGCAAGCCGTGTCCGCCTTCTCGTGTCATCTGGATGTTGCCGAAGCTGGATAGGCAGCGGTGCGCCGTCACCCATCCACATCGAGAGGCAGACATATGGCCAATTTCCCGTCTTCATCCTCCCCCGTCATTCGCGAAATCATCGCCGAGCGCGTCTCGCGCCGGACCCTCCTGAGAGGCAGCCTGGCATCCGGCGCCCTGATCGCTGGCGGCAGCTTTGTCGGTTCGTTGTTTGCCGGCGAAACGCATGCGGCTGCGACACTTTCCACACTCGGCTTTCCCGAACTGAAGCGCGTCTATGACAAGACCCACGCCGCCGCCGAGGGCTATGAAACCACGATCGTCGCGCGCTGGGGCGATCCGCTTGTCGCCGGCATGCCGGATTTCGACGGCAACAAGGTCGCCGCCGACGATCAGGACAAGCGCTTCGGCTACAATTGCGATTACATCGCCTTCCTGCCGCTGCCCAAAGGTTCGGTGAACTCCGACCACGGTCTGCTTTGCGTCAACAACGAATACATCTCGCCCAATGTGATGTTCCCAGGCATGACCGAGGACGGCGCCGGCAAGGCGATGAGCAAGGAACAGGTCGATCTTGGCCTGGCGGCGATGGGCCACTCGATCGTCGAAATCATGCTCAAGGACGGCAAGTGGCAAACCGTCGTGGACAGCCCGCTCAACCGGCGCATCACGGCGAACACCGAGATGACCGTTTCCGGACCGGTGGCCGGCCATGCCTTGATGAAGACCTCCGCCGATGCGACCGGCACGAAGGTGCTCGGCACCAGTTACAATTGCAGCGGCGGCTTCACCCCCTGGGGTACCGTGCTGACCTGCGAGGAAGGCGTTTCCGACCTGTTCGGCGGTGACCCAAAAAAGGCGCCGACCGCTGACATTCTCGACCGCTACGGCTTCGATGGCTCCGACATCTATGGCCGTGGCCGTTTCCATGACCGCTTCAACATCGACAAGGAGCCGAACGAGCCGAACCGCTTCGACTGGGTGGTCGAGATCGACCCTTATGATCCGCAATCGAAGCCGGTGAAACGCACCGCCCTTGGCCGCATGTCGCATGAGGCCTCTACGGTCGTCCTCAACAAGGACGGGCGCATCGTCGTCTACATGGGCGACGACGACTATTTCGAATACATGTACCGCTACGTCTCGAACAAGGCTTACGACAAGGCGAACCCGGCTTCCGGCAACGGCCTTCTCGATGATGGCGTGCTCTCGGTCGCCCGTTACGACGCCGACGGCTCCATGACATGGCTGCCGCTGCTCCACGGCCAGGGCAAGCTCACCGCCGAGAGCGGCTTTGCCGACCAGGCCGAAGTGCTGTTGAAGACGCGCCTTGCCGCCGACGCGCTCGGTGCGACCCCGATGGACCGGCCGGAGGATATCGAGACCAATCCGGTTACCGGCCGCGTCTACGCCGTCATGACCAAGAACAAGAAGCGCGACGAATCCAAGGTCAATCCGGCCAACACGCGGCCCGAGAACCTCTGGGGTCACATCGTCGAACTGATCCCGCCCGGCGGCCGCGGCATCGAGGCCGACCACACCGCCGACAAATATGCCTGGGACCTGTTCGTGCTCTGCGGCAATCCCAAGGATGCCAAGGTCGGGGCTACCTTCCACCCCGACACCTCGGACAATGGCTGGTTCGTCTGCCCCGACAACATCACCTTCGACCCGGCCGGGCGGCTCTGGGTGGCGACCGACGGCGCCAATGATTTCGACCTGCCGGACGGCGTCTATGGCGTCGACACCGAAGGCCCTGCGCGTGGCTTGCCAAAGCTGCTGTTCACCTGCCCGCATGGCGCGGAGGCCACCGGCCCTTGCTTCACGCCGGATGGCACGACGCTGTTCCTTTCGGTCCAGCATCCGTCCGAGGATGCCGAGACGCTCGACAAGGCACAGTCCTTGTGGCCCGATTTCAAGGACGGCCAGCCGCCGAGGCCGTCAGTGGTCGCCATCCGACGTAAGGACGGCCAGCCGGTCGGCGCCTGACCTATATCCGACAAAATGCGGAGCGCCTGGCGCGCTTCGCAAGCGGTCCGGGAGGACGGCAATCGCCGCCGAGCGCCCCCTGCCGGCCCGGCAACAGCACCGTTTCGGCGTAATCGCCCTTGCCTGCCGCTATGTGTGGCGTCAATCGCCGCTCCCCCAAGCCCGCCTGCCCTCTCGCCCGCAATCATGGCGCTGTCGGGCGTTGTGCAAGGCAGACCGTTGGAGAAAGCTAAATTAGGACTCCAGCATATCCTTGACGATCGTCGCCAGTTGCTTGAGCGAGAACGGCTTCGGCAGGAAGCCGAAATGCGCGTCGGCCGGCAGGTTCCTGGCGAATGCGTCCTCGGCATAACCGGACACGAACACAAACTTGATATCCGGCTGGCGCTTGCGCAACTCGCCAAGCAGGGTCGGCCCGTCCATTTCCGGCATGACGACATCCGAGACGACGATGTCGACCTTGCCGCCCAGGGCTTCGAAGACTTCCAGCGCCTCGACGCCGGAGGATGCCTCGTGCACCGTATAGCCACGCGAGGTCAGCGCCCGCATGCCGCCCATGCGCACGGCATCCTCGTCCTCGACCAGCAGCACCGTGGCTGACCCCGACAGGTCCTTGGTGCTATCGACCGGCTTGACCAGCGCGGCACTCGGGGTTTCCCCGGGTTCGGCCGCCTTTTTCGCTTCCGCGATATGACGCGGTAGGAAGATGCGGAAGGTCGATCCCTTGCCGACCTCGGAATCGCAGAAAATGAAGCCGCCGGTCTGCTTGATGATGCCGTAGACCATGGACAGGCCAAGGCCCGTGCCCTTGCCGACCTCCTTGGTGGTGAAGAACGGCTCGAAGATCTTCTTCAGCACATCCGGCGCGATGCCGCTGCCAGTGTCTTCGACCTCGACCACGACATAGTCGGCCGCGGCGAGTTCGCGATAGGAGAAGGTCTTGCACTCCTCGGCGGTGACGTTGCGGGTGCGCACGGTGAGATCGCCGCCGGCGGGCATCGCGTCGCGCGCATTGACCGCCAGATTGACCACCACCTGCTCGAACTGGCCGATATCGACCCTGACCGGCCACAGGTCCCGGCCGTGGTCGATCTTCAGCTTGATGTCGTTGCCGACCAGGCGGGCAAGCAGCATCCTGAGATCGGCGAGCACGTCGGTGAGGTTCAGCACCTCCGGCCGCAGCGTCTGCTTGCGCGAGAAGGCCAGCAACTGCCTAACCAGTGAAGCCGCCCGATTGGCGTTCTGCTTGATGTTCATGATGTCGGGGAAGGACGGGTCCGACGGCCGGTGATTGGTCAAAAGCAGGTCCGACGCCATGATGATGGCGGTCAGCACATTGTTGAAGTCGTGGGCGATGCCGCCCGCGAGTTGCCCGACCGCCTGCATCTTCTGGCTTTGCGCCATCTGCCCTTCGAGCGCCTTCTGCTCGGTCGTCTCGACGGCGTAGACGATGGCCGATTCCTCTGCGCCCTCGCCGCCGGTGCCGTCGGCGACGGCATTGACGTAGAAACGGATGTGCCGCTCCTCGTTGCCGGGCAGCACGGTGTCGATCGGCTCGATGTCGGCCTGCCGCTGCCGGGCCTTCTCGAATGCGGCGGCAAAGGCCGGACGCTCTCGCTCGTGGATCACCGTATCGAGCCGCACGCGGCGATCCACGGCGTCCCGGTCGACGACCGAGGAAAACAGCGACAGGAAGGGGGCGTTGGTGCGCAGGATGCGCCCGCTGGCATCGACTCCCGCGATCGCCATCGGCGTCGAGTTGAAGAAGCGGGTGAAGCGCACTTCCGAGGCGCGCAGATCGGCCGAGGCATCCTCGCCTTGCGTGCGGTTGAGCACGATCGTGCGTGTCGGACCGCCGACACCTTCGCGACTGGCCGAAACGCGATGCATGAAGCGCACCGGCAGCGCCTCTCCCGTCATCGTCGTCAAATCGAGATCGATGACCGCGTTGCGCGTCGTGCCGGGGTCGGCCTTGACCGAGCGCACCAAAGCCATGCCGTCGCCGGCAACGATATCCGGCAAGGTCACCGCGCCGGGTGTGAAGCTGGCAAGATCGATGCCCAGCCACTCCGCGAGCGTGGCGTTGATGTAGGTGACGCGACCGTCTTGGTCGGCGGAAAAGAAGCCCGCCGGGGCGTGGTCAAGGTGATCTATGGCCTTCTGCAGATCGAGGAAGAAACGCTCCTGCTCGGCCCGCTCTTGCGAAATGTCGGCGAGTTGCCAGGCCAGCATCGGCAAGCGCTGGCCCGGAACGTTGAAGGTGCGGGCGCGCGCCCGGTACCAGCGGGCGCCCGGTTCGGCGCCGGGCCGGATCGACTGCGCCAGCCGAAACTCGCCGTCGCCCGGCTGCCCGTCACGCAGGCCGGAGGCCAGCCGGTAAATCGTCACCGAGGCCTCGGGAACATCCGAAAGCAGCCCTTCGACCGTCTTGAGGTCTGCGGCCGAGGAAGCTCCGGTCATGTCGGCATAGGCGCGGTTGGCGTAGACGACGCGACCCTTGGTGTCCGTCACGAGCAGGCCCTGCGCCATCGAATCGACGAAAGCTTTGGACAGTTCGTCGCCGGTCGAGCGCGGCGTGACCTGCACGAAGCCGATCGCGGTCGCAAACAGGAAGCCGACGCCGATCATCGCCAGGACGCCAAGCATGCCGAGCAGGAAGGGGTCGCCGAGGCGCTCGCGGAACAGGCCGAAGACGATCGCGGCCCCCGTCAGAACGACGATGAAGATGATAAGCCGGGTGACCGCGCCCGGTCGCGTGTTCTGGTCGACGATCGGTACCGGATAGAAATCGCCGCGCACTTCCTTGGCCATATGCCCCCTGCTCGTGAAGTCCGATGTTCCGACACCCGCCCCTAATGCATGTCGCCCAAAAATGACTCCGGTTTTGGGAAAACGACCTGCAAGAATACAAGGACCTGTAGCGCGTCGCATCAATCCGCTTCAGCGCGACGCGCTTTAGCCGGTTGAATCATATTCTCCTAGTCCGGAAAAGGCCCGGGCGGCAAATGTCAGATAAAAATGATGCCGGCCGGCCTTCCCAGTGTTTCAAGCTGTTCACGATGCGTGAAAGGCAACTTGCGGTGGCCAGCCGCAACGGTCTAGTGTCGCGTCACTTTCCAAAACCGATCAGGGGAAACCAATGCAGTGGCTGGATAGCGTGGCGGGTCCTGGTTATGCGGCGGCACTCCTGTGGACCTTCGCGGCGCTGATCCTGCTGGTCATCGTGCTCGTCATCGTCAGGCTCGTCCGCAACCTGACCTTCGGCACGTTCGTCGCCGGTGGCCGGAACCGCAAGACGCGGCTGGCCGTGATGGACGCCACCGCCGTTGACAGCCATCGCCGGCTGGTGCTGGTGCGCCGCGACGACATCGAACATCTGCTGCTGATCGGCGGCCCGACCGACGTCGTCGTCGAACGCGACATACGCCTTGCCGCACCGCGCCGTCCGGCGCTGACCGGAGATGGCGGTCTGCAGCCTGTCCCGGCCACGGCGGCCCCGGCGGCAAAACCGCGGCCGCCTCAGCCGGTTCCCGCACCGGCACGACCTGCGCCGCAGCCGGCGACCGCGGCGCCGCCGCCTGCCCGCCAGCGCCCGGCAGCGCCGCCACCGGCCACAGCCCCCGCACCGAAACCGGCGCAACCCTATCAATCGACCAATGTCACACCGCTGCCTGCCTATGGCTCCGCCAATGCCAATGCCGTCAGGCACGCGCCATCGCCACCGCAGAACAGTATTGACGACGAGCTGATGAAGGATCTGGAGGTTTCGCTCGACCAGCCGCGCTCCGGTGGTCCTGTTGGCAAACCGGTGGCCAAGGCCCCGCAATCGCTCGACGATGAAATGACTAGGCTTCTAGGCGAACTTTCAAGCCAGAAGAGATGATTGGCGCCTGCCGCTGGTTCGCCGGCCGGCGATCTGGCCGGGCTTTGCTTCCGCTTGCAGCAGCGGATTTGCCATGCAACCAACAGAAATGGCCGGAAAAACCGGCCATTTTTGACAATGACTTCACTTATAACTGCCTTGAGATGCAGTCCAGAAGCAATGCGTCAGTCGTCACGATAGACTTTTTCGCGGCGCTCATGCCGTTCCTGCGCTTCGATCGACAAGGTGGCTATCGGACGGGCGTCGAGCCGTTTCAGCGCGATCGGCTCGCCGGTTTCCTCGCAATAGCCGTAAGTGCCTTCGTCGATGCGCTGCAGCGCCGAATCGATCTTCGCAATGAGTTTGCGCTGACGGTCGCGAGCCCTGAGCTCGATGGCGCGGTCTGTCTCGGAAGAGGCGCGGTCGGCGAGGTCGGGGTGGTTGGCGTTTTCCTGCTGCAGGATTTCGAGAGTTTCGCGCGCTTCGCGCAATATGTCATTTTTCCAGGTGACGAGCTTCAGGCGGAAGTAGGATTTCTGCCGTTCGTTCATGAACGGCTCGTCTTCGGAGGGTACGTAATCGGCGGTAACGATGTCGTTCATTCGACTCACCCAAACTGCCCCAAATTTGGCGCCTATATATTCGCCGCCCGACGCCTGCACAAGCGCAATCAGCCACCGACTCACGCAATTGTTAAAGTGCCCCGGCGGCACGTGTTGGAGCGAGATGTCGCTGATTCGATGGAGAAAGTGCCGCAAGCCCTTGCCACCCTATCTCGTGCGTGATTCTTGGCGCGGAACAACACGGGCCATTGTGCGCGGCGCCCTTCTCGTGGCTAATCGTGCTGCGGCTTCGGCTTCGGCATCATCGGAGGTTGGGTGAGCAGGCTCTATCTGTTGCGGCACGCCAAGGCTGGCTGGGCGCTGCCCGGCATGCGCGATTTCGATCGACCGCTCGACGCATCCGGCCGCGCCGATGCCGAGATGATGGGCGCTGCCATGCGCTCCCGTGGCTATGTCCCCGATTTGACATTGTGCTCCAACGCCCGGCGCGCCAAGGAAACGCTCGAAGGACTGGCCGGCCAGACCGACACCGGCAAGGTGCTGTTTTTCGACACGCTCTACAGCGAAGACGCGGCCGCCTATCTCCGCCTCATCCGGGAACATGGCGGGCCGGGGTCACTGCTGGTCATCGGCCACAATCCGATGACGGAGGATCTTGCCATGGCAGTGTCAGGCGATGGTGACGAGACGGCGCGTGCCATGCTCAACCATGGGTTCCCGACCTCGGGCCTGGCGGTCGTGCGTTTCCTCGACGATCTGACGAAAGTGGCCCAGGAAACCGGTTATCTCGAGGCGTTCCTGACACCGGCCGATCTCTAACTCTCTGTTTTGGCGCAATTTCGGACGGAAAAACCGCTCCACATTTTCCTGGCATTGCTTCGGCATCGATTTCCGGCGCCATTTCAAAGCCGGGTTCCAACGCCTATATCGGACGGACCCAAAGCCCGAGAGATCACATTTTGGCATCATCGCTGACCACCTTCACCGACGAGGCAAGAATTGCCCTCGATACGCTGTCGGGACGCGCCACCGGGCTTTTTTCTCCCTCGCTGCGGCTGGGTGTGACGGGCCTTTCGCGCGCGGGCAAAACGGTGTTCATCTCCGCGCTGGTCCACAATCTGATCCACGGCGGACGCCTGCCGCTGTTCGAGGCACAGAAATCCGGACGTATCGCCCGCGCCTTCCTGGAAGAGCAGCCTGACGACGCCGTGCCGCGCTTCCAGTACGAGGATCATATCGCTGCATTGGTCGACGACCGTGCCTGGCCCGATTCCACGCGCGCTATTTCGGAACTGCGGCTGACCATCGAATACGAATCGGCCTCCGGCTGGAGCCGTATGTTCTCATCCGGCAAACTGTCGGTCGACATCGTCGATTATCCCGGCGAATGGCTGCTCGACCTGCCGCTGCTCGGCAAATCCTTCGCCGATTTTTCACGCGAAGCCATGGAGATGGCCAAATTGCCGGTGCGCGAGGACCTTTCGCGCGCCTGGCGGGCAATCTCGGCGGAAATCGACCCGAATGCCGACGCCGACGAGATGACCGCCCGCCGCCTCGCCGAAAGCTTCGCCGCCTATCTCAAGGCCTGCAAGCTCGACGAGCGCGCGCTTTCGACCCTGCCGCCCGGCCGTTTCCTGATGCCTGGCGACCTCGAAGGCTCGCCCGCGCTGACCTTCGCGCCGCTGGCCGGCCTCGACAGGCGTCCGCGCCCGGGATCGCTGCACGCCATGATGGAGAGACGCTACGAGGCCTACAAGACGCATGTCGTCAAACCGTTCTTCCGCGAACACATTACCCGCCTCGATCGCCAGATCGTCCTGATCGACGCAATGCAGGCGCTGAACGCCGGCCCCGGCGCCATGGCCGACCTCGAACGTGCGGTGACCGAAATCCTCGGCTGCTTCCGTCCCGGCCGGGGCAGCTTCCTCACCGACCTCTTTTCGCGGCGCATCGATCGCATCCTGGTCGCCGCGACCAAGGCCGATCACCTGCACCACGAAAGCCATGACCGATTGCAGGCGATCGTGCGGCGGCTGGCCGACCGCGCCGTGGCACGAGCGAACCTCACCGGCGCCGACGTCGACGTGGTCGCCATGGCGGCGGTGCGCGCGACCCGCGAAGGCACGGTCAAGCAAAGCCGCGAGACGTTGCCTGTCATCATCGGCACGCCGATCGCCGGCGAGAAGATCAACGGCGAAACGTTCGACGGAAAGACCGAAACCGCCATATTTCCCGGTGACCTACCGGAGAAGATTGATGCGGTGTTCGACGTCTCCGGACCCGACCACAGGCAGGATTCCACGGACCCGGCAATCCGCTTTGTCCGATTCCGCCCGCCAAAACTCGAACGCACTGCCGAAGGTGTTACGCTGTCTCTGCCGCATATCAGGCTTGACCGTGCCTTGCAGTTCCTGATCGGAGACCATCTGGCATGACCGCGCCCCGCAAACCGGCGGCCTTCCGCATCGAGCCGGAAGACACGCCAACACAAGAGGCGTCAAAGACGCGGCAGGCCGAGCCCCCACGCAAACCCCGCGGGCTGAAGACCGATGTCGCGCTGGTCATACCGGCGGAAGTCGACGTCTTCGACGAACCCGACCTCGTGGCCGCCGAACCGCCACCGGCGGTCGCCCCCAGGAAACGCTCCTTGTTCGGCAGCATCTTCTTCGGCGCGATCGGCGTGCTGGTTTCGCTGGCTGTCGGCCTGTGGACCGACCAGCTGATCCGCGATCTCTTCGCCCGCGCCGAATGGCTGGGTTGGCTGGCCGCCGGCATGGCGGCGATCGCCATATTGGCGCTTGTGGTGATCCTGATTCGCGAATTCCTGGCGATCGCCCGCCTTGCCGAAGTCGAAAAACTGCAAAAACGCGCGCTCGACGCCATCGCGCGCGACGATCCCAAGGCGGCACGATCGGTGGTCGACGAGCTTTCGGCTTTCGTCGCGGCCAAGCCCGAGACCGCGGCCGGCCGGCGCGCCCTGGCCGAACTGCGCGGCGAAATCATCGACGGCGGCAATCTGGTGCGCCTGGCTGAAGCGGAAATCCTCGGCCCCCTCGATGCCAGGGCCAAGGTGATGATTCTCGAAGCCGCCAAACGCGTCTCGCTGGTGACGGCGGTCAGCCCGCGCGCGCTTGTCGATGTCGCTTACGTCGTGTTCGAGGCCGGACGCCTCATTCGCCGTCTCTCGGAACTCTATGGCGGACGCCCGGGAACGCTGGGGTTCTTCCGCCTGGCGCGCAGCGTGCTGGCACATCTGGCGGTCACCGGCTCGATCGCCGTCGGCGACAGTTTCGTCCAGCAGATCGTCGGCCACGGCCTGGCGGCACGGCTTTCGGCCAAGCTTGGCGAGGGCGTCGTCAACGGCATGATGACGGCGCGCATCGGCATCGCGGCGATGGAAACCGCGCGTCCCCTGCCCTTCAGCGCCGCGAAGCGCCCGGGACTGGGCGATTTCCTCTCGGCATTGACATCGTTTGCCGCGAAGAAGGACACCGAAACCACGGGCTCCGGCAAATAGCGTCCTGTTCTTCCTGACGATGAGCGGATTGCCGTTTCGAGGCCCCGCAGTGACGAAGCATTAACCAATCTTCTTCATGGTCAAACCGGTTCCAAACAGCCTCTTTGTTGCCGGGTGTCGTCGATGAAAAGCGTAATTCTGTCCAGCGTCCTGCCCCTGGCCGTTGCGATCACAGCAGTCGTCGGCCTCGCCTCGGAGGCTTCCGCCGCGGAGCCGGACAAGCAGTTCTTCCAGTCGGCCGAAGGCAAATGGGTCGGCCCGGGCGAAATCGTCGCCGGCAAGTACAAGGGCACGAAATTCAACTGCAGCTTCACCGGTTCCACGCCGGACGGCAAGATGGGCATGACTCTGGATGGCGGCTGCCGCGTCGGTATGTTCACCCAACAGATGTCGGCCAAGATCGAGCGCAAGGGCCGCGATTACAAAGGTTCCTTCATGGGGGGCGCTGACGGTGCGGGCCTGGACATCATCGGCGGCAACGTCGTCGATGCCCGCAAGGTGGTCTTCACCATCAACCGCAATCAGCTGCGCGGCGTCATGCAAGCCCGCATTCCCGACGACAATTCGATGACCGTGACGGTTGCCGTGCGTGTCCAGGACCAGCTGGTGCCGGTCATCGGCATGAGCCTGAAGCGCGTCGATGCCGTGGAAGTCGGCTCCATCGCACCGAACTGAGCGCATTATCGCGCCCTACCCCAAAAACATCCGCAAAAGCAAAGAGGCGGCGGCCCATCGCCACCGCCCCTTGAACCAGTCGAAAGGCGCTTAGCCCTTGATGGCGGCCGTCACCTCGTCATACGCCTTGCAGGCGTCGGCGAGTGTCGTGGTGCCCTGGTATTTGGTTGTCACTGCCTGGACCTTGGCGGTCAGGTCAGCCGCCTTGGACGGATCCTTGGTGATCGCTTCCTGCAGTGCGGCGGCCATATCCTGTGCCTTCTTGGTCGCGATCTCGGCCGTGCATTCCGGCGCCTTCGAACAGGCCGAACCGGCAAGCACCGCCAGGCCGACGGCAACAAGCAAAAACTTCTTCATGTCAGTCATCTCCTCAAAAGGGCGCGACTTGATCGTCGCTCACCCTCCAATGGCCGAAGCCGAGCGTCCTTAGCCTTCGATTGTGGCAACAAGCAACGCGTGCATCGCGTAAACTTGTGCAACGCGACTGCAATATTGTCCGGGCCGGATTCGGGCTGCCCGTGTCATCGGCGGCAAAGTTCAGTTGCGCGGCTGTAGCAGCGCCAATACGGCTGTCGATGCTGCGAGGATGGCAGTCACCGTCAAAGGCGCTGTAGGGCCATAGGTGTCCACGACATAGCCGCCGACAACCGCGCCGATGGTGATGGCGACCTGAAAAGAGGCGACCATCAGGCTGCCCGCTGCTTCCAGCGCGTCCGGCGCTGCGCGAGACAGATTTGTCGGCAGCACCACCGGCGCCATGCCGAAGGCGAAGCCCCACAGCGTCGCGAAGCCAAAGGCAACGCCAATGTGCACGCCCCAAAGCACCAATGACAGCGCCGCAAACGCCATCAATGCGGCGGTAACCACGAGAGCCACGCGGATATTGGCGTCGGCCATGCGGCCACCGGCAATATTGCCGATCACCGCGGCGATGCCAAATCCGAGCAACGCCAGGGCAATAGGCCCGGTTCCAAGGAGCGTCACGTGTTCGAGAAAAGGACGCACATAGACCGAGCCGGCAAAATGCCCCGTCATCAGCAAAAGGATGGCAAGCATACCAAGTTGAATGCCACGCCGCCGTGTCAGCCGAAGGACGTCTGCAAGACTATTGCTTGCCGTTGCAGGCAAAGACGGCAGGCTAAGCAATTGCAGCAGCATGGCAAGCAAGGCCAACCCCGCTGTCATGGCCATGGCGCTGCGCCAACCCAGCCAGTCGCTGATCAACGCGCCCATCGACGGTGCGGCAATGGTGGCGAGCGAGACGCCGAGGGTGACGATAGCCATGCCCCGCCCAGTCGCATTGGCGCCAACCAGCCTCGCCACCACGGCGACCGAAAGTGCCCAGAAAGCGCTGAGTGCGATCCCCAGTCCGGCCCGACCCAGCAACAATAACCAGAAATCGGTCGCCAGCGCCGCAAGAATGTTGGAGCCGACTGCCAAGGCGCTGAGACCAACAAGCACTGCCTTGCGGTTCAATCGGCCAATGAGAACATTGCTCAACATGGCCGTCACGGCGCCGACCGAAGCTGTGGCGGTGACGACCTGTCCGGCTGTTCCTTCACTGATACCGAGATCGCGCGCCAGTGGCGTCAGCAGACCTGCCGGCAGAAATTCGGCTGACACCAGAGCAAAGCTGGTGGCGGCCAATGAAATGACCGCGAACCAGGTGGTTGCGCCCCACCTGGCCGGCGCAGCCGCATCAACGTCTATCGCCGCGTCTTCAAGCTGTAATGTTGTGTCTGTCACGGACCTATCTCCAAAGTTTGGAGATCTTCATAACCGAGTCCGGTCGGATGAAATGTATCTTAAAATCCGAAATTCATGTCTATTCGTCCGGGAATTGTGCGGCGCACAACGCCAGGGGAGACATTGGTGATGCGCTTGAAGGCGCGGGCGAACGATGCCTCGGAATCATAGCCCAAGCGGGTAGCAACCTCGGCCACCGACAAACCGTTTTGCCCCAACAACTCGCGGGCAAGCTGCATCCGCAAACGGGCGAGATAGTGTGCCGCGCCTTCTCCCAATACAGCGCTGAACCGCTCGGCGAAAATCGAGCGCGATTGGCCTGCCAGGCTGGCGAGGCTTTCGAGCGTCCAGTTATGGCCGGGGTCTTTGTGCATGGCTGCCAGAGCGCGGCCAATATTGGGGTCGCGGATGGCGGCGAGCCAACCGGTGGTCGAAGCTCCCGTGCAATTGACCCAGCAGCGAATGAGCCGGGCCGTCAGCAAGTCCGCCATACGCGACAAGATGGTGGCGCTGCCCATCTGTGGTTGCGCGGCCTCCGCGGTCATGGCCGCCAGCAAAGGACCAATGACCGGGTCATTGCCGGCCACGTCGCAACCCTTGATGATAGGCGGCATCAGCGTGATCAACGGGTTCAACGCATAGGCGCCCAAGGCCATTGAGCCGCAGAAAAGGGTGCTTGTCGCGCCCGTGCCTTCCCGTACGACTTCGCAGACGTTGCCCCCCAACTTGGTCACCCGACAATCATCGAGCGAGCCGCCTGCAACGTCCGGCGCGCTGGCCAGCCGATGGGTGATGCCTTGTGGCAGCAGCACCAGATCGCCATCGCGCAACTCCTGCCAGCCTTGCGCTTCGGTGTGGATCCAGCATGGACCCTGACCGACAAAGTGAAAACGAAGCAGCGATTGTTGCGGAAATTCTATGCTCCAAGGATGTCGGAGCTCGCAGCGGCCATAATTGACGCCACTCAAGCGAAAGTCTTGCAGGACTTCGCTGAGCGCATCCATCGGAATATGTGGCGCAGGAGACGGCCAGGACGAATGGTCAGTCATCTCGCGGATATATATACCAATCGTCCGGAAGGCAAGTGGAGACCGTTGTGCCGCCAGGGGAAACGCTTCGACGGCACCCTACCCGTCCTGGCAGGCTCCCCGGCCTTGCCTCCCGCTCCAACTGCATGCAAGGAGTGCTGTAGGACATAGGGACAAGAGGCATGGCAGCGGAAACATCAGGCAGCGATCTCATTCAGGTGGTGGCGCTGCTTGCCGCGGGGGTCGTCGCAGTCCCCATCTTCAAACGCATGGGCCTCGGCTCGATCCTAGGCTATCTGGCGGCCGGCGTGGTGATCGGCCCGTTTGGTCTTCGCATCTTTTCCGAATCGGGAGCCATCCTCCACGTCGCCGAACTCGGCGTCGTCATGTTCCTGTTCATCATCGGGCTGGAAATGCAGCCGTCGCGGCTTTGGGGCCTGCGGCGCGAAATCTTCGGGCTCGGTGCACTGCAGGTCGGGGTCTGCGCGGTCCTCTTGACCGGCGTGGGAGTGGCCGGCGGTTTTCCGGTCTCGCAATCCTTCGTCGCCGGCGCCGGGTTCGTGCTGACCTCGACGGCGATCGTCATGCAGCTTCTCGAGGAACGCGGCGAAATCGCCTCGCCGAAAGGCCAGCGCATCGTCTCCATCCTGCTGCTGGAAGATCTGGCCATCGTGCCGCTGCTGGCCCTGATCGCGTTCCTGGCGCCGGGCGGCGCCGACACCAGCCTGTCGGAAAGGCTGACCGAGGTCGGCATCGGCCTTGCCGCGATCGCCGGACTGGTGCTGGCGGGGCGCTATCTGCTCAACCCGTTCTTCCGCATCCTGGCGGATGCCCGTGCCCGCGAGGTGATGACGGCTGCGGCACTGCTGGTGGTGCTCGGATCGGCGCTCGCCATGCAGCTCAGCGGCTTGTCGATGGCGATGGGCGCCTTCCTGGCCGGCGTGCTTCTGTCGGAATCGACCTTCCGCCATCAGCTCGAAGCCGACATCGAACCGTTCCGCGGCATCCTGCTCGGTCTGTTCTTCCTCGCCGTCGGCATGTCGCTCGATTTGCATGTGGTGGCGCAGAACTGGCAGCTGATCGCCATCTATGTCGTCGCCTACATGGTCATGAAGGCTTTTGGCATCTACATCGTCGCCCGCATCCTCAAGACCGGCCATCGCGAAGCCTTGGAACGCGCGGTCTTCATGGCGCAAGGCGGCGAATTCGCCTTCGTCCTCTACTCCGCCGCCGCCGCCGTCGGCATCATCGACAACCAGGCCAACGCGACGCTGACGGCGATCGTCATCATCTCCATGGTGCTGACGCCGCTGGCGATCATCGCCTTGCGCTATGTCACCCCGCGCGACGAGCAGTCGCTCGACGGCGTCGATGTCGCCGACGGACTGACCGGCAGCGTGCTGATCATCGGTTTCGGCCGCTTCGGCCAGATCGCCAGCCAGCCGCTGCTGCTGCGCGGCATCGATGTGTCGATCATCGACAACGATGTCGAGATGATCCAGGCGGCCGCCGACTTCGGCTTCAAGGTCTATTATGGCGACGGCACCCGGCTGGATATCCTGCACGCGGCCGGCGCCGGCCGGGCGCGCGCCGTGCTGATCTGCGTCGACAAGGCCGATGCGGCCGTTCGCATCGCCCAGTTGATCAAGGCCGAATTTCCGCTGCTCACCGTGCTTGCCCGGGCTTTCGACCGCGGCACCGCGCTGCAGCTCATTCGCGCCGGCGTCGACTATCAGCTGCGCGAGACCTTCGAATCGGCACTGGTTTTCGGCGGCTCGGCCCTGGAATCGCTTGGCGTTGATCCCGAAGACGTGGCGGAAACGATCGAGGATGTCAGGCGTCGCGACACCGACCGTTTCGAAACCCAGCTCGCCGAAGGCATTCGCGCCGGCCAGCGCTTCCTGCGGGGCAATATCGGCACGCCGATTCCCACACCCCTCTCCACGCCGCGCCGCCCCGGTCAGGCCCTCAACGAGGAGACGGCCGGCGTTCTGCACAAATCCGAAACCGCCGATTGAACCAAGGAATCATGCATGGAATTGGACAGCAGAGCCCTGTCGGTCACCAAATTCTGGCGCGATGCCGGCGAGGATGCATGGTTCGAGAAGAGCGACGCTTTCGATGCCGATTTCCGCGATCGCTTTCTCGGCCTGCACTATGCCGCGGCACGGCGTGAATGCGACGCCTGGTCAGGCCATGCCGAAGGTTCGCTGGCGCTGATGATCCTGCTCGACCAGTTTCCGCGCAATTGCTTCCGCGGTACCGGCCACATGTATGCCACCGACCCGCTGGCGAAGCATTTTGCCCAAAAAGCGGTCGCCGCCGGGCATGACCTGGCGCTGGAACCGGAAGTCCGCGTGTTCCTGTATTTGCCGTTCGAACATGCGGAAAACCTTGCCGACCAGGACATTTCGGTCGAGCTGCACACCGCCAGGGCCGAGTTCAACCTGAAATACGCACTGGAGCATCGCGACATCATCCGCCGCTTCGGCCGCTTTCCGCATCGCAACAGGATGCTTGGCCGCGAGACGACACCGCAGGAGCAGGCGTTTCTCGACGAAGGCGGATTTTCCGGCTGATCGTTAAGTCAGCCACCAATCCCGGCCGGACGGCAACGGCTCGATTCCAGCGGCGTCGACAGCGCCGAGCCGTTCCGACACGCTTCGCCCGCCGACGGCAAGATCCGGCGCGATTTCGGCCAGCGGTGCCAGCACGAAAGCGCGCTCCAGCATGCGCGGATGAGGCACTTCCAGACCGGTCTCATGGATGACGCGGTCACCGAACACCAGAATGTCGATATCGATCAGGCGCGGCCCCCAGCGCTCCTCGCGCACCCGCTTCAGCGTCCGCTCGGCGTCGAGGCAGAGGTCGAGCAGCGCCCGCGGCGAGAGCCGGGTCGACAGTTCGGCGGCGGCGTTGAGGAAGTCCGGCTGATCGAGCTTGCCCCAGGGCGGTGTGCGGTAGAGCGATGAAACGGCGGTGACGCGCGTGTCCGCATCGGCGTCGAGAATGCGCAGCGCCGCCGCCATCGAGGCCGCCGGATCACCCAGATTGCCGCCGAGGCTGAGGTAGACGGTGTTACTCGGGCCAGACAACGGTCACCTCGACATGATCGAGCACGCCAGGCACCGGCGCGTTCGGCTTGCGCACGGTGATTTCGGCTCTCTTGATCTGCGGAAACCGCTCCGTCAGCGCCTTTGCCACTTCCATGGCCAGGGCCTCGATCAGGAAGCGCCGCTCCCCGGTGATGATCTTCTCGATCACCGTGAAGGCAATGCCGTAGTTGACGGTTTCCTCGATCGCGTCGTCGACAAGCGCGCGCCCGGGTTCGACCGACAGCACCGCGTCGACATAGAAACGCTGGCCAAGCGCCTCCTCCTCGTCGAGCACGCCATGCCGTGCAAAGAAGGCGCAGTTCTTCAGGCGGATGACATACATGGCTCAGCGTTCCGATGCGGCGGTTTCAAGCGCCAGCATAGCATCCGCCACGGCCAGCGCGTCCACGTTGATTGCGACATCATGGACGCGAAACAGATGCGCGCCCTTGAGCCTGAGAATGACGCTGGTCGCCGCCGTTCCGGCAGCCCGGTCTGCCGCGTCGCGACCGGTGACGGTGCCGATGAAGCGTTTTCGCGATGTGCCTGCCATCAGCGGAAAGCCAAGCGCATGGAGCTCGGAAAACCGCGCCATCAGGTCGAGATTTTCCTCAGCCGTCTCCTTGGCGAAGCCGAAACCGGGATCAAGCACGATGCAATCGTCCGCAATCCCACTACGACGGGCGATCTCCAGGGATTTTTCCAGGAACGCAAACTGGTCCGCGATCACGTCGGGCAGCTTCTCGCGATCCCGCCCGGTATGCATGATGATGAGCCCGGCTCCCGTTTCGGCGGCGACCCGCGCGATGTCGGGCTCGCGCTGCAGGCCCCAGACATCGTTGACGATATGCGCGCCGGCAGCCACGGCCAGCCGCGCTGTGTCCGCGCGATAGGTGTCGACCGAAATCAGCGCGTCACCGGCGCGCGCCAGCGCCTCGATCACCGGCAGGATACGCGCCTGTTCCTCGCTGGCCGAGATGGCGGCGGCACCCGGCCGGGTCGATTCTCCACCGACATCGATGATCCGCGCCCCTTCCTCGATCATCCGGCGCGCCTGGGTCAGCGCCGCTTCGGGCGCATCGAACAGTCCGCCGTCGGAAAAGCTGTCGGGGGTGACGTTGAGGATGCCGACGACCACGGCCTTGCCGCCAAGGCCGAGATGACGTCCATGCGCCAGCTGCCATCGCCTCGCCGTCATTGCTCATCAACCATGGGCTCATCAACGATGTGTGATCCGCAAAGGATCAATTCCGTTGCGCCGGCAACGGCCGTAAAGCAAGGTGGGTAAAGAGGCAATATGATGAAACGATCCCTGCTTTGCGTGCTACTGCTTGCCGTGACCGCTGTTCCGGCGGGCGCGGCCAATCTCGTCAAGACATACAGCTATTTTTCCATTGGCGGCAGCACGCTCGAAGACATCGAGACGCAGCTCTCCAAACTTGGGCCGCAGGTCAAGAGCACGGGCTCGCGCCACCCCGGCGCCACACAGATGGCCTTCACCACCCGTATCAGCTACGCCAGGCAGGCTGGCTCCTGCCGGATCGCCGACGCCGCCGTGACGATCAAGGTCAAGGTGATCCTTCCGGAATGGCGCCGCCCGCGAAAGGCGGATCCCGACGTGAAGCTGTTCTGGGACACGCTGTCGGCCGACATCAAGCGCCATGAAGAACGCCATGTCGAGATCGCCAAGAACTATGGCCGCGAGCTGGAAAACGCGCTGAAGGCGACCTACCCGCGGACGGATTGCGCTGCGGCCAAGGCCAAGGCGGCCGAGATCACCGCCGCCATTCTCGCCAGGCACGACCGCGCCCAGGTGCAGTTCGATCGCGTCGAGAGCGTCAATTTCGAAAGCCGTATCCTGCGGCTCATGCGCTACCGCATCCAGCGCATCGAGAACGGCCGGCTGCCGCCGGCCTGAATTTCATCGGCGCACTCGATGGCGCCGGTGCAAGCCAACCGGGCCGAAGCGTAGTGCCAGCGTCGGAAAACTTTCGAACGGCGGTCGAAATCGGCCTAAACGGAACGACATATCACGGGTTGGCAAGGCACAACCCTCAAGGCACGAGCACCACGACCGATCGCGCGGCCAACGCACCAGGCAAGCCCAATCGTCGACCCGGATCGCGCGCAAAGCAATGGACAAGACTATGGACCAGGCTGTCGACAAGCAGACCATCGCGGCCGCCGCCACGCCGCTGAGTGAAAGCGAGAAGAACGCCATCATCGGCGGCGTTCTTCTGTCCATGCTGCTGGCGGCGCTCGACCAGACCATCATCGCACCCGCCATGCCGACCATCGCGCAAGCGCTCGGCCACGCCGAGTATCTCCCCTGGATGGTCACCGGCTATCTCCTGACGGCCACCGCCGTGGCACCGCTCTACGGCAAGATTTCCGACGTCTATGGCCGCCGCCCAACCGTTTACGCGGCGATCCTCATCTTCCTCGCCGGATCGCTGGTCAGCGCCATGGCCCCCAACATGTTCGTGCTGGTGATAGGGCGCGCGATCCAGGGTGCGGGCGGCGGCGGCCTGTTTGCGCTGGCGCAAACCGTCATCGGCGACCTCGTGCCGCCGCGCGAACGCGCACGCTATGCGGCCTGGGTGTCAGGCACCTGGGCCGTCGCCAGCATTGCCGGGCCACTGCTGGGCGGCACCTTTGCCGAGCATCTGCACTGGTCGCTGATCTTCTGGATCAACATTCCGCTTGGGCTTTTGGCCATGGCGATCATCAACAAGCCGCTGAAGAAGCTGCCGATCGCGGCCAAACATCACCGCATCGACGGGTTGGGCGCCGTGCTTCTGGTTATCGCCACGGCACTTCTGCTTCTGGCACTCAACTGGGGTGGCGGCACCTATCCCTGGTTTTCGCGCGAAATCCTCGGGCTGGTGGCTGGTTCGGCCGTGTTCTGGGCCCTGTTCGCACTGAGGCTGATGAGGGCCGCCGAACCGCTGATCTCGCTTGAAGTGCTGGGCAATCCGATCGTGCTCGCCGGTGCGCTGTCGATGTTCCTGCTGCAGGCGGCCAATATCGGCGCTTCGGTCTACTTGCCGGTCTATCTGCAAACCGTCATCGGCCTTTCCGTCAGCGAATCGGGAATGGCCATGCTCGGTCTATTGCTCGGCACGGTCGCCGGTGCCGCCACAAGCGGTCGCCTGATCCCCCGCTTCGCGCACTACAAGCGCATCGCCATGATCGGCATCGCCCTGGCCATTGTCAGCATCGGCGTGCTCAGCGCCATTGCCGGACACGCCTCGCTGCTCGAGGTCGAGATCCTGACAACCCTGATCGGCCTGGGCAGCGGAACGACATTCCCGGTCGCGACCGTCTCTGTCCAGAACGCCGTCGATCGAACCCATCTCGGGGTTGCGACCGGCGTGCTGACCTTCCTGCGTACGCTGGGTGGCGCGCTGGGCGTCGCCCTGCTCGGCGCGGTCGCGCTCGGCTATGGCCTGCCGCTCTCCGCCGAGGGTTCGCAGACACATGTCCAGCTGGCATCAGCCTTGCCGTTCGTGATGATCTTCATCACCGCCGGCATCACCCTGGTGCTGGCGCTCGTCGCCATGATGCTGATGCCGGAAAAGGCGCTGCGCGGCCGCGACGAAGCGGTTGCTCCTGTTCTCGCGGAATAGACGCGCCTTTACTCCACCACGCCGAGCTTCTTCTGCAGGCTGGTCGACGAGGTCGTGTACTGGAACACGATCCGCTCGCCGGGGCTGATGATGCGCTTGGCCGCCTGCGCCATCAGCGCCACCTCGTGGAAGCCCGACAGGATCAGCTTCAGCTTTCCAGGATACCAGTTGATGTCGCCGACTGCGAAAATGCCGGGCACCGAGGACTGAAATTTCTCGGTGTCGACCGGAATCAGGTTCTCGTGAAGATTGAGCCCCCATTCCGCGATCGGCCCGAGCTTCATCGTCAGGCCGAAGAAGGGCAGCATGCGTGTGCATGGCACTTCGATATCGCCTTCCGGACCACCCTTGATGGTGGCCGATGACAGCTGGCCGTCGGCGCCGGTCAGGCCAGTCACCTGGCCGACCTTGAATGCCAGCTGCTTCATCTCTTGCATGGCATACATTTTGTTCACGCTGTCGGGCGCCGCCCGGAATTCAGGGCGCCGGTGGACCAGCGTCACGCTTTTTGCCACCGGCTGCAGGTTCAGTGTCCAGTCGAGCGCCGAGTCGCCGCCGCCGACAATGACAAGGTCGTGGCCGCGAAAATCCTCCATCCGGCGCACCGAATAGAAGACGCTCTTGCCTTCATAGGGCTCGATGCCCGGGATCGGCGGGCGTTTGGGTTGAAACGAGCCGCCGCCTGCGGCGATCACCACCACCTTGGCCTCGAACACCTCGTTCTCGTCGGTGGTGACGCGAAAGCTGCCATCCTCCAGTTTCTCGAGGCTGGAGACCATGCGGTTGTAGGTGAAGTCAGGCTTGAACGGATGGATCTGCTCCAGCAGCTTGTCGACCAGCCCTTGCGCCGAAATCGAGGGCCAGCCGGGAATGTCGTAGATCGGCTTTTCCGGATAGAGTTCCGCGCATTGGCCGCCGGGTTTGTCGAGGATATCGATCAGGTGGCATTTCATGTCGAACAGGCCGAGCTCGAACACGGCGAAAAGGCCGACAGGCCCTGCCCCGACGATGAGAACATCCGTCTTGATTGTTTCGGTCATGCGATGTGGTCCCCTTGGGAATGGGGCGAGACTGCATGAGCCGTGGCCTGCTGCCAAGCAGCCAATGTCAAAGAAATTGGAACGTGGCCGAAGGCGTATTGAGATTCAGGTCAGGCCGAGCCGGAGTCAAAGACGGCGCGAAGCAACCAAACAGGGTTGATACCGAGAACCGGAGCAGAGCGCAGTTTTCGTATGTGAGCACCGGCCTACGCCGGCCGTAGCCCTAGCCGCCACGATCCCTCATCAATGCTTCGGCCGGCGTAGGCCGGAAGCATAGGAAGCCGCCGTTTGCAGGCCGGCATCACCTGAATATCAACACGCCTTAGCCCTGGCGCTCCGGCACCCGCACCACCAGGCCGTCAAGCGCGTCGCGTACCTTGATCTGGCAGGACAGACGCGAGTTCGGCTGGACGTCGTAGGCGAAGTCCAGCATGTCCTCTTCCATCGCTTCCGGCTCGCCCACTTCCGCCGTCCAGGCCTCGTCGACATAGACATGGCAGGTGGCGCAGGCGCAGGCGCCGCCGCACTCCGCCTCGATCCCCGGCACGGCGTTGCGGATGGCGTTTTCCATGACCGTCGAGCCGTTTTCGGCGTCCACGTCGAATTGTGTGCCGTCATGGGCGATGAAGGTCAGCTTGGTCATTTGTCACCTGAAGGGAGTTTCCGCCGAGATAATCACTCCGGCAGACAAGTCAACTGCCGTGCGAAAGCGCCGCTCGGTGACGTTTTTCCACAAACCGGGGTCAGCGATTGATGGCGGCGATGAAATCGCGCACTTCGTCGATCAGTTTGCCGAGCCGCTGGAGGATCTGGCCGTCTTGCGGCTGCCGCTCGATCTCGGTGGCACAATCGGCGATGGCGAAGGCGCCAACGCCGCGAGCAGACCCTTTCAACCCATGCGCCAGCAGGAGCCGGTCCTTGAGATCGGCATCGACAATTTTGTCGCGTACCGACAGCGCCTGCTGTACAAACAGCGCCAGCACCTCTTGCTCGAGGGCGCGGTCGCCCATCGTTTGCCGGGCAAGGTGTGCCAAATCGACCGGTCGGGACTGCCTGGTTCCCGAGACGTCGCCTCCGGGCATTGAAAAGGCAATGCCGCTTTCGCCACGCATGAACTCGAACTCCGTTTTCTTCGGCCGCCTGAAAAACTAGGCGAATCCAATGGACAACGGGTTAATGAATGGCGCGGAAAAATGTTGCGAAAGCGGCGCTCGGATCACGGTTCCGTTAACCTTATATTTAAAGTTTTACGTATCCCGCGGAATGCATGTTTTCTTTACCCCCCTGTGTCATTACGATACGAGGGTCCATTTTCAGCCTCCTGCGCGGGGTACGACAAAAGACAATTATAAGCCCCGCGGCAGCTAGTACAGGGTAGCGAAGGCATGGCAAAGAAACCAACGACGACGACGAGAAATCTCGACAGCGACGTGGCCAGGGAACTGGAAAAAGCGCTCGATCTCGACCTCAGCGGCGACATCGGCAGCGGCGATCTCGATATCGCGGCTTCGATGGAAGATCTGGAAGCGCAGATATCCCAGGCCGCCGACGAGCTGGCACGCGAGGGACGCAACCAGAAGCCGGCACCCGCCGCCAATCAGGCCCCCATTGCCAATCAGCCCGCGAATCCCGCGCCGAAGGCCAAGCCGGCCGAACTGCGCCCCGTGGAGACACGCAATGGCAACGGCGCGCAGCCCGCGGGCTTCGCGCCGGCCAATGATGATCGCCAGAAGGACTACAAAACCCTCCTGCACGGCCTCAACAGGCGCGCCTCCAACACCGTCTACTGGATCGTCGCCTTCGTCTCGCTCGCCTGGATCGCCGGCGCCGGCGGGCTCGCCAACCTGCTGTTCGGACCGAGCATCTGGCGGATCCGCACACTCGACCAGTTCCTTGCCCGTCCCGAGCTGATTGGCCTCGCCGTCGCGGCGATCGTGCCGATCATCCTGTTCTGGGCCTTCGCCGCCATGATTCGCCGCGCCCAGGACATGCGCATCGCCGCCCAGTCGATGACGGAAGTGGCCTTCCGCCTGACCGAGCCGGAAAACATGGCGCAGGATCGCGTCATGATGATCGGCCAGGCCGTTCGCCGCGAAGTGGCGGCCATGGGCGAAGGCATCGAACGCACGCTGGCCCGCGCAGTGGAGCTGGAAACGCTGGTCCATAGCGAAGTCAACCAGATCGAGCGTTCCTATTCGGAAAACGAAACCCGCATCCGTTCGCTCGTCGACGGGCTTGGCAGCGAGCGTGAGGCGGTCGTCGGCCATGCCGAGCGCGTCCGTGCCTCGATTGCCGGTGCGCATGAGACGCTCAGGGATGAAATCGGCGCCGCCAGCGATATCATCCGCGACTCGATCCTCAACGCGTCGACCAAGCTGTCGATGACGATCACCAATTCCGGCGACACGCTCATCGACCGCATCAATGAAAGCTCCATGTCGATCTTTGATTCGGTGGAAGGCCGGCTCGACACCATCACCGACAAGCTTTCGACCTCCGGCGAGGCCTTCGCCAGCCTGCTCGACACGCGCATCGCCAAGCTGACGGATACGACGGACGGCCTGACCCGGTCGCTGACCGATCTGCTCGACGATCGCACCACCGGCATGGTTTCGCTGCTCGGCGGCGCCGCGCGCACCCTCAATTCGGAATTCGAAGCCAGCCTCAACGGCATCGAGCGCACGCTGGCCGAACGCGGTCAGGCCCTGATCAGCGAATTCCAGACCCGCGCCGAAGCGCTGGACACCGGCACGCAGAAGCTCAACGCCGCGCTCGAGGCCCGCGCCCGCCAGATCAACGAGACGCTGGTCGAGCGCGCCCGCGAAATCGCCCACACCTTCGCCGAGAGCAAGGATACGCTGGCCGCGATGATCGATCAGGGCAAGACCCAGATCGGCGCCGACATGGCCGACATCGTCACCTCGACATCGAGCATGCTGGAGGCTCGCGCCAGCGATTTTGCCGGTCGCATGGAAGCGGCGCGTCATGTCGTCTCGCGTTCCTTCGATAGCGACATCCAGCGGCTCGCCGACGCCCGAGTCGGCATCGAGGAAGCCGTCGAAAACCACAGCCGCAAGCTGTCCGAAAGCCGCGAGCGCATGGCGGCCGCCATGCAGGCGGACCTGGAGAAATTCGCCGAAAGCCGCGAGGGCATCGATGCCGCGGTGACCAACCAGGTGCAGAAGCTGGCCGAAGGCCGCAGCCTGATCGCGCGCGCCCTCGAGGAGGATCTGCGCAAGGTCAACGAATCGCGCGCGGCGATCGACGCGTCGCTCGGCAGCCACCTCGAAAGGCTGGAAGAAGGCCGAAACCGGCTTTCGCTGGCTCTCAACGAAGACTCCGGAAAGCTCGTGCAAGCCCGCACGATCATTGATGAAATGGTCGCCGGTCATGTTGGAAAGCTCGCCGAAGGCCGCAACATCCTGTCGCGCGCCCTGGAAGCCGACCTCGGCAAATTGTCCGACAGCCGCGCCAGCATTGACGGGCTGGTCGCTGGTCAGGTCGAGAAGATCGCCGAAGGTCGTGCGGTGCTCGCCAAGGCCTTGGAGAACGATATTGCCGGCATCAAGGGCCTGATCGAGGCGCATTCGGCAAAGCTCGTGGAAGACCGCAGCCAACTCGGCCGCTCGCTCGAGGACGACCTGTCTGGCATCAGGGGCTTGCTAGACGATCATTCGGTCAAACTCGCCAACGACCGCAGCCTGCTGTCGCAGACGCTGGAAGCCGACCTTGCCAAGCTGGCCGAAAGCCGCTCGAGCATTGACGGCCTCGTCGCCGGTCAGGTCGAGAAGCTGGCCGAGGGCCGCGACATTCTCAAGCGCGCGCTGGAATCGGACCTCAACACCATCAAGGGTGTCATATCGAGCCAGTCGGAAAGGCTGGCGGAGGATCGCGGACTGCTTTCGCGGGTCCTGGAAGCCGACTTGCAGAATGTGAACAGTGTCATCGCCGACCACATGAACAGGCTCGTTCAGGATCGTTCGACCTTGTCGAAGGCTCTCGAGGACGATCTCGCCAAGCTGGCCGACAGCCGCTCCAGCATCGACGGGCTGGTCGCTGGTCAGGTCGAGAAGCTGGCCGAAGGCCGCGACATTCTCAAGCGCGCCCTCGAAGCCGACCTCAACACCATCAAGAACACCGTTGCCGACCAGTCGCAGAAGCTGGTCGACGACCGCGCCCAGTTCGCCAGGGCACTCGAAGCCGATCTCGAAAGCGTCAACAGCCTGGTCAGCAGCCATTCCGAGCGGCTCGTCCAGGATCGTTCGACCCTGTCGAAGGCGCTGGAAGTCGACCTCGACAATGTCAACAGCCTGGTCAACAGCCATGCCGAGCGACTCGTCCAAGACCGTTCGACGTTGTCGAAGGCGCTGGAAGCCGACCTCGAAAGCGTCAGCGGCCTGGTCAGCAGCCATGCCGACAGGCTTGTCCAGGAGCGCTCGACCCTGACCAGGGCGCTCGAGGACGACCTTGCCAAGCTGGCCGAGAGCCGTTCGAGCATCGACGGCCTGGTCGCCGGCCAGGTGGAGAAACTGGCCGAAGGCCGCGACGTTCTCAAACGCGCCCTCGAAGCCGATCTCGCCAAGCTCGCCGAAAGCCGCTCCAGCATCGACGGGCTGGTCGCCGGCCAGGTGGAGAAACTGGCCGAAGGCCGCGACGTTCTCAAACGCGCCCTCGAAGCCGACCTCGCCAAGCTCGCCGAAAGCCGCTCCAGCATCGACGGGCTGGTGGCCGGCCAGGTGGAGAAGCTCGCCGAAGGCCGCGACATTCTCAGGCGCGCCCTCGAGGCCGACCTGCAGAAGCTGAGCGAAAGCCGCGGCGAGATCGACGGCGTCATCGCTGGCCATGTCGGCAAGCTGGCCGAAGGCCGCAACATGCTGAGCCGCGCGCTGGAAGACGATCTCGGCAAGCTCGCCGAGACCCGTAAGGACGTCGACCGCTCGCTGTCCGGTCACATCGACCAGATCGCTGCCAGAAGCACCGACATTTCGGCCGCGATCGCCGCCGATGTAGAAAAGATCGAGCAGGCGTTCAGCCGTCAGACCGGGATCATCGAGGAACGCGCCGGAACCATGGAGCGCGCGCTCTCGACCGGCGTCGACAATGTCCGCAGCGTGCTCGAAAAGAGCGCGGTCTTCGTCGCCGGCGCCTTGCGCGAAAAGGTCCTGGAGGTCACCAGTGCGCTGCATGAGCAGGCCGGTGCAGCCTTCAGCGATGCCGACCGCAAGATCGCCGAGCGCGCCGAACAGACGTCCGCCGCCCTTTTGGCGCGGGCCGAAGACATCGCCCGCACCTTCGAGGAAGCCGATCGTCGCCTCCACGCCCGTGCGGAAGATACGTCCAACGCCTTGCTCGCCCGCGCGGACGACACCTCCAGCTCGCTTTTGGCCCGTGCCCACGAAACCGCCGATCAGCTGGCCGCCCGCGCCGGCGAGATCGCCGGCACCTTCGAGCTGGCGGACCAGAAGCTCGCCGCCCGCGCCCAGGAAACGGCCGACCAGCTGGCTACCCGGGCCCAGGATACCGCGGATCATCTGGCGGCCCGCGCAAGCGAGATTGCCGGCACCTTCGACGCAGCCGACCAGAAACTGGTCGCCCGCGCCGTCGAGACGGCACAATCGCTGGCCGCCCGCGCCGGCGACATCCTGCGCAACTTCGAAAGCGCCGACCAGCGGCTCGGCATGCGCATCGGCGAATCCGCCGAGGCGCTCGCCGCCCGCGCAACCGACCTTGGCCGCATCTTCGATGCCGCCGATCAGCAACTGGTCTCGCGCATCGCCGAAGGTTCGGATGCTCTGTCCAGCCGTGCGTCCGAGATCGGCCGCATATTCGATGAGGCGGACCAACGCCTGGTCTCGCGCATCGCCGACAGCTCTTCGACGATCGGCGAGCATGCGCAGACCATCGTCGGGGCTTTCGCCAGCACCGAGCAGAAGGTCGCCGACCGTGCGCGCCAGACCGGCCAGGAACTGGCCGAGCACGCCCGCGAAATCGAGCAGGCACTTGCCGGCGCCGACGAGCGTCTTGCATCGACCGCGGCGGCCGCGGCCGCTCGTGTCGAGGAGCAGATCGCCAGCGTCGAGAACCGCCTCGCCCACACCACCGAAACAATGGGCCAGAGGCTCAATGAACAGGTGTCGAGCGCCGAGGCACAGCTGGTTTCGCGCGCCAATGTGATCGCCGAGACCTTCACCGCTGTTGGCCAGCATATCGGCCAGAGCACCAACGACGCCGCCAAGACGATCGGCGCCAACACCCGCGAACTCAACACCATGCTCGCGGCGCGGTCGGCCGAAATGTCGAAGATCCTCGACGAAACCGCGCGGCCTTTGGTCGAACGCTTCGCCCAGGGTGGCTCGGAACTGCAAAAGAGCATGGAAGAGGTCACCGAACGCGCCACCGAGAAGCTGCGCAGCGAAAATGCCGCCCTGGTCAACGCGCTCGCCAACCGCACTGCCGAGACCTTGTCGGCGGTCGAAGGCGCCCGCTCGTCGCTGTCCGACAGTGTTGCCGATCTCATCGGCCGCATGACCAAGTCCAGCTCGCAGCTCGGTCAGCTGATCGAGCAGGCCGCGGTCAATCTCGGTCAGGTCGACGAACGCCTGACCGGCAGCACGCAGAGCTTCGCGGCGACAACCGAAAAGGCGGCGCAGACTTTTGCCAGCTCAGCGCGCCTGGTCGATTCGAACACCACAAGGCTGACGGAACTGTCGTCGTCGACCTTGCGCGAAGTGGCCTCGATCGCCACCAAGTTCGATGAACACAGCCGCCTGCTGGCCAGCGCCTCGGACCTGTTGAGCTCGGCCCAGAGCAACCTCGAGCACACGCTGGAAAGGCAGTCATCGCTCGAAGACCTCGCCGTCGGCCTAGTCAAGAAGTCGGAGGATCTCGAAAGAGTCATGCGCTCGTTCGAAAACCTCGTCGGCCAGACGCTGCAGAACGCCGAAGGCAAGACGATGGAGTCGGCCGACAAGATCCGCAACGCCATCACCGACGTGGTCGATTCGGCAACCAAGCGCTTCGCCGATGCCACCGATGAGATGCGGCGCACCGCGAGCTCGATCAAGAGCGAACTCGACCTCACCCGCGCCGAACTCAAGAAGGGCGTCATCGAGATGCCGGAAGAGGCAAAGGAATCGACCTCGGCCATCCGCCGCGCCGTTTCCGAGCAGATCAACGCCTTGAAGGAGCTTTCCGACATCGTCGCGAAGTCCGGCCGCGGCGGCGGCGACACCACGGAGCCACGCAATCTGCGCCCGGCGCCGCAAGCGCCGGCGGCACGTCCCGCCGAGCCGCCACGTCGCGCGCCGGCACCGCAGCCGGAGCTTCGCACGCCTCAGGCGCCGTTGGGCGGCACGGCGCTGCGCGGCACGCTCGATCTCGAGCGTCCGGCCGAGCCGCGCCAGCGTCCCGACGCCGGCGCCCGCACGCCACAGGGCGGCTGGGTGCGCGACCTCCTGACAGCGGCGTCGAGCGATGCGGATCTCAGGCCGGCGGCAGCACCCTCGGCGCCCGTGGAAGCGCCGCGCGCGGCTCCTGCCCAGCGCTCGCCGCTGCATGTCGTGGAATCGCTGAACTCGCTGTCCGTCGACATCGCACGGGCAATTGACCACGATGCTTCGATCGAGCTGTGGAACCGCTATCGGCGCGGCGAGCGGGACGTGTTCACGCGCCGGCTCTACACGCTGAAGGGCCAGCAGACGTTCGACGAAATCCGCCGCAAGTATCAGGGCGAGGCCGAATTCCGCGCCGCCGTCGACCGTTACTGCGACGACTTCGAAAAACTGCTCAAGGACGTCTCGCGCAACGACCGCGACAACATCATGGCGCAGACCTACCTGACCTCGGACACCGGCAAGGTCTACACCATGCTGGCCCACGCCAGCGGGCGCCTGCACTAAGGCGTCAGCGGCCAGGCGGCCGAGATCTGCTTGCGGAAACCTCTGCGTTTCCGCAAGCAGGCACCCAAACGCCCGGTTCACCGCCGGCTTTGACCATGCTGATCGAGTGCCACCCCTTCTTCAGGTTGATCGATCTCACAAGAAATAACGGCGGGCCTACCGTGTGAAAGTCACATTCAACGGGATCACTCAGCCATACGAGACCTTCGAAGAGTTCGCCCCAATACAGGTCGGTGGCATGGCAGGACCTGTGACGGACACGGCCCGGCAAACCGCTGGATAAAGGGGCTGACCGTGAAGACGGCAATCATATTCGACTGCGAGTTTCTCTGCCTCGAGGGGTCGCAACGTCGGTTTTGGTGCGCGGCTCACGATCCCGACCCGGTCATCGCGCAGATCGGCGCAGTCAGGCTTGGTCTCGAAGGCGACTTTCCGCTGCTCGGCACGCACAAGACCTATGTCAGACCGATCGACCGGTTTGGCCGGAGATACGAACTCGACCCGTTCTTCACCAGACTGACCGGCATCACCGAGGAAAACATCGAGACCGAAGGGGTGGCGCTCGGAGAAGCGCTTGCAGGGATCGATCGCTTTTCCGATGGCGTTCGGTTCTGGTCCTGGGGCAAGGACGAACTGAACATGATCGCCATCAGTTGCTATGTCGCGGGCATTCAGCCGTCCATCCCCGCCGCCCGGTTCGACAACGCCGTCAAGCTGCTGATCGCGGCCGGGATGCCGATCGAGGATCTGGCACGGACGCCGAGTAACAAGCTTGCGGACTATTATGGCGTCGAACATCCGCCATTGCAGGGACATGACGCGCTCGACGACGCGCTGTCCGTCACCTACACGCTGCAGCACTTGATGAAGACTGGAAAGCTGCAGCCGGAAGCCTTCGACAGCTTGTAGCTTGAAGCGTCTGGCGGGATTGCGCTCAGATCACCGAATCGGTCCAGCGAACGATCTGTTTGGCGGCATCGCCGAACGCGCTGTCGAGTGCGCTGACATAGGCAGGATTGCCGCTGCCCGAAACCGGCGCAGACGCGGTGAAGCTCTTGGAAGCGCGCACCTCGCCGTTGCGATCGTTGAGCAGGCGCACGAACAGGTCGACTTCGGCATGTTCGCCACCGCTGACACTCACTTCGAAGGAACGGATCTCGACGATCACCTGGTAGTCGATCGCCAGGCCCTCGCCCGGCTTGCCGACGCCGGCAAAGCTGCCGGAACGCTGGAAGGTCTCCGCCAGCCGCGCCTGGACAATCACCGGCAGCCGGTCGGCCCATTGCGCGCCCTTCAGATACTGGATCGAGCGGTCGGAGGGTTTGATGACGATGTTCTGGCTGTCCAGAGCCTTGAGCGCCGAGGGCTGGGCGATCAGGATTTGCTTGCGGCTATGGCCATGGGCGTCAACCGACGGCGCCGAAAGCTCGAATGTGTCGAGCGGCGCAGGCTTGCCGCCCAGTACCGCACAGCCGGCAAGCGATAGCGCAAGCAGCGCCGCAGCCGGTGTCAATCCACCCGTTCTCACCCACACCGACTTCACGCGCGATCCCCGTTGTCCCCGGATCGTAAGATCAACCCGCATCCGCGGCTCATGTTCTTGGGGCGAGCAGGCGCCGAAGTCAACGCCGCGCCCTGCCGTCGAATTGCCGAACCTCGCCCTCGCCGCCTGAAAGAATGCGCTGCGGATTGCGGCTGAGATCCGTGACCGCTTCCTCGATACGCGTGATCGAGCGGCGGCTGTCCTGCACCAGCGCCTCGACATTCGACAGGCCTTGGCCCGAGAAGCGCGACAGATTGTCGGTGATGGTGCCAAGGCGCGCATTCAGCGTGTCGGCGACCTGCTTGAACGACTTCAGCGTGGCCCTGGCGTCCGCCATCACGCCGTTGGCCTCGCCGGAGCCGAGCAAATTGTCGACCTTGGCCAGGATGCCGTCGACCCGCACCGAGGCATCGTTGAGGCGCTGCGCAAGTTGTTTGGCGTCCTTGATCGTCTGATTGATATCGTCGGCCCGGTTGGCGAACTTGTCGGTCACCATTGCAATGTCGGCGGCGGCCTTGTTGGCGTTTTCGCTGGCCTTCTGGATGTTGGCCAGAGCCGTACGCACCTGCGCCGGGTCGACACCGTCGAGCACGCCGTCGACCTTGGCCAGCGTGCCTTGCGTCTGCTTGGCGAAATCATTGACGGATCCGACCGCCGTGTCGACATTCTTGATCACGCCGTCGAGCTGCTGCGATGTCTGCTTGAGGTTCGCGGTCACCGCATCGACATTGGCGACGATGCTCTTGATCTTGTCCTTGTCGACGGCATTGAGCAGGCCCTCCGCCGCCTTCAGCGTGCCGTCGAGCTTGCCGGACACGCCCTTCAGTTCTTCGGACAGCGCGCTGACGCTGGACAGGAACTTGTCGATGCCATCGGAATTCTTGGCCAGCGCGTCGGAGAAGGTCTGTACGTTCTTGACCGTCTCGGTCAGCGGTCCGCGCACGTCGTGGGTGAAGCCCTCGAGTTCGGACAGCACCTTGTCGGCGCGGGTGAAGATGTTCTGCGCCGTCTGCAGCAGATTGGTCACGGCGGAAGGGTTGGCTACGATCTCGGCGACCTTGCCTTCCTTCTCGGCCTGATCGAGGAGTTTCACTTCCTTGGGATCGGCACCCTTGAGCTCGATATTGGCCTGCCCGGTGAGGCCGGCAAGCCCGATATCGGCCTGCGTCGACTTGGTGATCGGCGTCATCCGATCGATCTCGGTGTCGGCGATGGCGACCGTCGGATTGTCGACGTCGATATAGACGCGCTTCACGTCACCGACCTTGACGCCGTTGAACAGCACGAAGCTGCCGCGGCCAAGACCGGAAGCCGAACCAGGGATGCGCACGCGCAGCAGCGTCGTCTCGCCCCTGTCACCGATCGCCGCCGTCCAGTAGACGAAGCCGAACGCCGCCAGGATCGCAACCAGCGTAAAGATGCCGACAATGACGTAGTTGGCTCTGGTTTCCATTATTTCACTTATGGCTATGCACGTGCGGCAAGATCAAGTTGGCGGGCGCGTTTTCCGCGGAAATAGGATTTCACCCACGGTTCCTCGCTCTTCAGCATGTCGTCGATGGTGCCCTCGACCAATACTTTCTTCTTGCCGAGCACCGCCACGTGGTCACAAGCGGTAAACAGCGTGTCGAGATCGTGCGTGACCATATAGACGGTCAGGTCCATGGTGTCGCGCAGCTTGACGACGAGTTCGTCGAATTCGGCAGCACTGATGGGATCGAGGCCGGACGTCGGCTCGTCTAGAAAGACGATATCCGGATCGAGCGCCAGGGCGCGCGCAAGTGCTGCGCGCTTGATCATGCCGCCGGAAAGTTCTGCCGGGAATTTCTGCGCCGCGTCCGGCGGCAATCCGACCAGCTCGATCTTGAGCAGCGCCAGCTCGTCCATCAGCTTCCTTGGCAGGTCGAGATATTCGCGCATCGGCACCTGCACATTCTCCTGCACGGTCAGCGCCGAAAACAGCGCGCCATGCTGGAACAGCACGCCAAGCCGCATGTCGATGCGCAGGCGCTCGATATCGCTTGCCTTGTCGACGTCGACGCCAAACAGCCTGATCATTCCGGACTGCTTGGGCATCAGCCCGAGAATGGTGCGCAACAGGACGGACTTGCCGGCGCCCGAAGCGCCGACGAACCCGAGGATCTCGCCGCGCTTGATGTCGAGCGAAAGCTTGTCGAGGATCAGCTTGTCGTCGATGGCGACGGTGACGTCACGCACCGAAAGGACGATCTCGTTCTCGTCCTTTTCCTCCGTCTTGATGCCATTGCCCTTCGCCATTGTGTCAGAACTCGATCGCTGCGTAGAACATGGCGAAAAGCCCATCGAGGATGATGACGACGAAGATCGATTTCACCACGGAGGCAGTCACGTGCTGGCCGAGCGATTCAGCGCTGCCGCCGACCTTCATGCCTTCGACCGAGGCGATCGTGCCGATGATCATGGCCATGAACGGCGCCTTGATCAGCCCGGCGAAAATCGTGCTGAGATCGATGGCGACACGCAAGCGGTCGATGAATGCTGCGGGTGGGATATCGGAGTAAAGCCAGGCCGCGACAATGCCGCCGCCAAGTGCGGCGAAATTGGCAATGATCGTTAGGCACGGCAAGGCGATCACAAGCGCGACCAGGCGCGGAAAGACCAGAACGCCAATCGGATTGAGACCGATGACCTTCAGCGCGTCGACCTCCTCGCGCATCTTCATCGAGCCGATCTCGGCGGTGATCGCGCTGCCGGAGCGGCCGGCGATCATGATTGCCGTCATCAGCACGCCGAGTTCGCGCAGGATCAGCACGCCGACGAGGTCGACGACGAAGATGTCGGCGCCGAAATAGCTGAGCTGGTAGGCGCCCTGCTGGGCAACGATGGCGCCGACGATCGCCGACATCAGCACCACCACAGGAATGGCGCCGACGCCCATGCGGTCGATCTGGTTGAAGATCGCCGCCGGGTTGACGGCGTGGCCGCGGCCGAGCTTCATCTGCGCGCCGCGGATGGTGGCGCCCAGAATATTCATTGAGGCGAGGAAATCGTCACGCATCTCGTAGACGCGCCGGCCAACCGCCTCAAGGGCACGAATGACGATATTGGGCGGCCGCGCCTGGCCGGATTCGGGTTCGCGCCGGACAGCCTCGCCGACCGCGTCGAGCAGGATGGCGGCGATCTCGCTTTGGCCTTGCAGCCGGACCTCGACGTTCTTCTTTTCGAAGGCGCTGATGAGCCGGTCGATTAACCAGGCGCCGGCGGTATCGATCTTCTCGATTTTCGAAAGATCGAGCGCCAAAGTCTTGAAACCGTTTCGTTTCTCGATCTTGCGCATGTCGGCGTCGATCAGCGCCACAGTCCGTGTCGTCCAGATTCCGGAGAACGCGCAGCCGAGCACTCCATCCTCCTCGCCCACCGCGACGCGCGGTTGGTGGTCAGCCTCCGAGGTGGTGGTGCCGCTTGCGTCGCGCTTGCCGATGGTCAACATGGCGTCCTGTTTAGCCTGATGGGTCCGACTTTGTCGATTTGCCGACAACCCTTCTCGCACAGCCGGAGCAGAAAAATATGGCGCGTGTCATTTCGGTCGAGGCCGAGCGTTTTCCAATCGCCGGCACTTTCACCATTTCGCGCGGCTCCAAGACCGAGGCCGAGGTCATTACATGCACGATCAGCCAGGATGGTCATAGCGGGCGCGGCGAGTGCGTTCCCTACAAACGCTATGGGGAAACCATGGACGGCGTACACGCCGCGATTGAGGCCATGCGCGAGCGGATCGCCGGTGGCATCGACCGGACCGCTTTGCTCGACGCTATGCCGGCGGGAGCCGCCCGCAATGCCGTCGACTGCGCGCTGTGGGACCTTGAAGCCAAGATCAGCGGCAGGCCGGCGGCAAATGCAATCTGGCCGGCGCCGCTGCGTCCGCTGGAAACCGCCTATACATTGTCGCTCGGCGAAGCCGAAGCGATGGCGGCACAGGCCCGCGCCAATGCCGACCGGCCGCTGTTGAAGGTCAAGATCGGCGGCGACAACGACATGGCCAGGATTCGCGCCGTGACGGAGGCAGCGCCTCAGAGCCGAATCATCCTCGATGCCAATGAAGGCTGGACCGACGACAACATCGTGGCAAACCTCGCTTTTGCGGCGAAGCGAGGCATTGCGCTGGTCGAACAGCCCCTGCCCGCCGGCCATGACCAGATCCTGCGCCACATCGCCCATCCTGTGCCGATCTGCGCCGACGAAAGCGTGCATGAGGCGAAGAACCTGGAAACGCTGGTCGGCCTCTACGATGCCGTCAACATCAAGCTCGACAAGTCGGGCGGACTGACGGCGGCGCTCATGCTGCGCGACCGCGCCCGTGAACTCGGTTTCGGCGTCATGGTCGGCTGCATGGTCGGCACGTCGCTTGCCATGGCGCCGGCGGTGCTGCTCGCCCAGGACGCCGATTTCGTCGACCTTGACGGTCCGCTGCTACTTGCCCGCGACCGTGTGCCGGGTCTCGTCTACCAGGGATCGCTCGTCTCCCCCCCGGACCGGGCGCTTTGGGGCTGAGCGCGCGGCAAGCCCGATCAGCACCAGGCCGGCGATCGCGATCGGGATCATCACCAGGAAACCATCGACGCCGAGACGGTCATAGAGCGGGCCGGAAGCCAGCGTAACGGCGGCCATGAAGAAGCCGTTGAAGAAATAGGCGATGCCTTGCGCCGCACCCGTGCGCTCTTCGGAGACGGTCTCGGCGATCATTCTCTGCAGGCCGATGAGCACCATGGCGACAGTCACCGAGTGCAGTGACTGCACGGCGAAGAAGCCGGCGATGCCGAGCCCGAGCGGCCAGACCAGTGGAAAGATGATCCAGCGCACGATGGAGCCGATGCCGGCGATCACCATCACCTTGACGACCGACACGGAAGCGAAAATGCGGTTGAACGACAAAAACATGCAGACTTCGGACACCACGCCCCATGCCCACAGCAGGCCGACGACGGAATCGCTGATGCCGATCGATTTCCAGTAGATGGAAACGAAACCGTAGAGGAAGGCGTGGCTGGCGGTGATGATACCGACGCCAAAGGTGAAGTAGAGGAAATAGGCATTGAACAGGCTCGGGGCCGCGTGCTGGATCTCCGCTGCCGACAACGGCGAAGCCTTGCGCGGGCGCCCCATGCGCGGCGCCAGCAGCCCGGCGACGAGCGCCGCGCCAAGGGCAAGGAGTATGATCACCGGAACGGCTTGGGGTCCGGTGGCCGCCAGGATGAAGCCGCCCGCGACATTGGCGCAGAGATAACAGATCGATCCCCATTTGCGCATGCTTGCATAGTTCGAGCCGAAGCGGCGCACGCCCGAAAGCGCCAGCGAATCGGCGATCGGCGAATGCGGCGTCCAGACAACGGTGAGCGCCAGCGACACAGCCAGCACCATCGCATAGGTAGGGGTGAGGAAATAGCCCGCCGAGAGCAGCAGCGAGGCCGCCACCAGCGCGACATAGACATTGGCGCGGTCCCTCGCGCGATCGGCGAGCGTCGTCAGCAGCGGCGTGGTCACCACGCGCAGGAACATCGGCGCGGCCAGGATGACGGCGATCTGCTCGGCGTGAAACCCCTTGGCCTGCAGCCAGAGCGGAAAATAGGGCAGATGCGTGCCGAGCGATATGAACAGTGTGCCGAAGATCAGGCTCATGCGCAGTTCGAAATGGCGCGGCTTGACGAGCTGTTCTGGCGAAAGCGGCGGCAGGGACATGAATCGATCCAATTACGCCGCGCTCGATCGGCCGGCGACGTGGATCGATCCCTTAACATGGCGGAAAAGCAGGCGAAACCGGCTGGACCGATGATTGACGCTTAAAGTCGTCGCGACCTTCGCGTCAGGCCGCCTGCCCGACCCGATCCTCGATGAGCATCGGGATGAAAGGTTCGTCCGGCGACTCCGGCAGCACCTGCGCCCAGGTCAGGATTTCCATCCGGCCATCGAAGTGCTCGACCACGGCCGTGCAGCTCTCCACCCAGTCGCCGGTGTTGATGTAGCGCACGTCGTCGAAATTCTCGATCGCCGCATGGTGGATATGGCCGCAAATGACGCCGTCGACATGCGAGCGGCGGGCTTCCTCGGTCAGCACGGTCTGGAACGAGCCGATGAAGCTGACCGCCTTCTTGACCTTGACCTTGGCCCAGGACGAGAACGACCAGTAAGGCAGGCCGAGCAGTTGGCGCAGCCGCGTCACCACGCGGTTGACGATCATCGCCGCGTCATAGGCGTGATCGCCGAGATAGGCGAGCCAGCGCTGATTGTGGACGACGGTGTCGAACTGGTCGCCATGGATGACGAGCAGGCGCTTGCCGTCGGCGGTTTCATGGATGGCGCGGTCGGCGACGACGATGCCGCCGAAATGCACGCCCTGGAACTGGCGGGCGAATTCGTCGTGATTGCCGGCGATATAGGTGATCGAGGCGCCCTTGCGCGCCTTGCGCAGCAATTTCTGCACGACGTCATTGTGGCTTTGCGGCCAGTGCCAGCTGCGCCGCAGCCGCCAGCCATCGACGATATCGCCCACCAGATAGATGATGTCGGCGTCATGGTAGCGCAGGAAATCGATCAGGAACTCGGCCTTCGCCGCCTTCGAGCCCAAATGGACGTCGGAAATGAACATGCTGCGGAAAGTGCGGGGCTCTTGGCCTGACATCGCGATTTCACCCTTGCTTTCGCGCAGCCTATGCCCCGATTCATGCAACAACCGTATGACGGTTGCGATTGGTCCAGCCTAAGGACTAGCTTGCCGGCCAAATCACAGGAGAAATCGTCATGGATCTTGGTATCCGCGGAAAGAAGGCCATCGTCTGCGCTTCGAGCAAGGGTCTTGGAAAAGGCTGCGCCATGGCGCTGGCCGAGGCCGGTTGCGATATCGTCGTCAATGGGCGCAACGCCGAACTGGTGGCCAGGACCGCCGCGGAACTGCGCGCGCGTTACGGCGTGACGGTGACGGAAGTCGCCGGCGACGTTTCGAAGCCGGAAGTGCAGAAGGCGCTGCTCGCCGCCTGCCCGGAGCCCGACATCCTCGTCAACAACAATGGCGGCCCGCCGCTGCGCGATTTCCGCGAACTCGATCGTGCGAAAATCCTCGAAGGCGTGACCCAGAACATGGTGACGCCGATCGAACTGGTGCAGGCCGTCCTCGACGGCATGGCGAAGCGCGGCTTCGGCCGCATCGTCAACATCACCTCGCTGTCGGTCTATGTCCCAATTCCCGGTCTCGACCTGTCGTCGGGCGCGCGCGCCGGCCTGACCTCCTTCCTCGCCGGCGTGGCGCGAACGGTGATCGACCGCAACGTCACCATCAACAGTCTCTTGCCCGGCAAGCTCGACACCGACCGGCTGCGCGGCCCGCATGAGGCCGGCACCGTCGAGGACCCTGCTGCGGCAGCCGCGCGCAAGACCCGCATCAGCGCCGATGTCCCGGCCAAGCGGCTCGGCACGCCTGAGGAATTCGGCCAGATCTGCGCCTTCCTCTGCTCGGTTCATGCCGGCTATCTCACGGGCCAGAACATACCGGTCGATGGCGGTCTCTACGTCAGCGCGTTTTGATTGCAAGGTCTGCGGAGCGGCGCGACTCATCTGGCATGAAATTGCCATAAACATTTGATATTTATTGATTTTCGACGCGCCGTCACTTAATGCTGCCGGCGCGTCAATTAGCGTCGCGAAAAATCTTGGCCGCATGCTAAAAGGACTCCCGACACAGGTTTCGAGGGAGCGGCCGCATGGAAGGCGAGAACAAGAAAACGGCACGTTCGGACCTCGACGAAGCCGCCCTCTACTTCCACAAGCACCCGACGCCGGGAAAGCTCGAGATCCAGGCAACCAAGCCGCTCGGCAACCAGCGCGACCTGGCGCTCGCCTATTCGCCCGGCGTGGCGGCGCCTTGTCTTGAGATCCGCGACAATCCGGCAACCGCCGCCGATTACACGGCGCGCGCCAACCTCGTCGGCGTCGTCTCCAATGGCTCGGCCGTGCTCGGCCTCGGCAATATCGGCCCGCTGGCCTCCAAGCCGGTCATGGAAGGCAAGGCGGTTCTGTTCAAGAAGTTCGCCGGCATCGACGTCTTCGACATCGAGATCGACGCACCCGAGATCGAGCGCATGGTGGAGACCGTCGCCGCTCTCGAACCCACATTCGGCGGCATCAACCTCGAGGACATCAAGGCGCCGGAGTGTTTTGAAGTCGAGGAACGGCTGAAAGCTCGTATGAGCATACCGGTATTCCACGACGACCAGCATGGCACCGCCATCATCGTCGCCGCCGCCGTGCTCAACGGACTGGAATTCGCCGGCAAGACCATCTCGGACATCAAGGTCGTCACCTCCGGTGCGGGTGCCGCTGCCCTTGCCTGCCTGAACCTTCTGGTCTCGCTTGGCGTGCGCATCGAAAACATCTGGGTCACCGACCGTTTCGGTGTCGCCTACAAGGGCCGCACCGAAGAGATGGACCGCTGGAAAGACCCCTATGTGAAGGAGACCGAGGCGCGCACGCTGGCCGATGTCATCCCGGGCGCCGATGTCTTCCTCGGCCTTTCGGCCGCCGGCGTGCTGAAGCCGGAACTGCTGGAGCACATGGCACCGAAGCCTTTGATCCTGGCGCTGGCCAATCCCAATCCCGAGATCATGCCGGAAGTGGCGCGCGCGGCGCGTCCCGATGCCATGATCTGCACCGGCCGCTCCGATTTTCCCAATCAGGTCAACAATGTCCTGTGCTTCCCCTACATCTTCCGTGGCGCGCTCGACTGCGGCGCGAGCGCCATCAACGAGGAGATGAAGATGGCTGCCGTGCGGGCCATCGCCGCTCTTGCCCGCGAAGAGCCTTCGGACGTCGCCGCACGCGCCTATTCGGGCGAGACGCCGATCTTCGGGCCCGATTTCCTGATCCCCTCGCCCTTCGATCCCAGGCTCATCCTGCGCATCGCGCCGGCCGTAGCCAAGGCGGCCTGCGACACCGGTGTGGCGACACGGCCGATCACCGACTTCGCCGCCTATATCGACAAGCTCAATCGCTTCGTCTTCCGCTCCGGCCTGGTGATGAAGCCGGTATTCTCGTCCGCCAAGGCATCGAGCGCCAAGCGCGTCATCTATGCCGATGGCGAGGACGAGCGCGTGCTGCGCGCCGCCCAGGTGGTGCTTGAGGAAGGCATCGCCGAGCCGATCCTGATCGGCCGCCCGCACGTCATCGAGGTCAGGCTGAAGCGCTACGGGCTGCGCATCAAGCCGGGCGTCGATTTCGGCCTGATCAATCCCGAGGACGATCCGCGCTATCGCCACTATGTCGACCTGCTGATCGAACTCGCCGGCCGGCGCGGCGTCACGACGGAGGCCGCGCGCACCATGGTGCGCACCGACAACACCGTGATCGCAGCGCTGGCGCTGAAGCGCCGCGACGCCGATGCCATGGTCTGCGGCCTCGAAGGGCGCTTCGAGCGGCATCTGCGCAACGTGACGCTGATTATTGGCCCTCGTGCCGGCATCAAGGACTATGACCTGTCGACGCTTTCGATGCTGATTTCGCAGCGCGGCATCATCTTCCTCACCGACACGCACGTCTCCGTCGACCCGACGGCCGAGGAGATCGCCGAGATGACCGTGCTGGCGGCCGAGGAAATCCAGCGCTTCGGCATCGAGCCGAAGGCGGCCCTTCTGTCGCATTCGGATTTCGGTTCGCGCGATTCACCAAGCGCGCTAAAGATGCGTCAGGCGGCGGCAATCCTGGCGCGTATCGCGCCGGAGTTGCAGTGCGACGGCGAAATGCATGCCGATTCCGCACTGTCCGAGCATCTACGCCAGCGCGTCTATCCGCATTCGCGGCTCAAGGGCGAAGCCAATCTGCTGGTGTTCCCCAACCTCGATTCGGCCAACATCACGCTGACGGCGTTGCGCGCCATGATGGATGCGCTCCATGTCGGCCCGATCCTGCTCGGCACCGACATGCCGGCCCACATATTGACGCCCTCTGTCACGTCACGCGGTGTGGTCAACATGACGGCGCTCGCCGTGGTCGAGGCCGCGCACAAGGCCCAGGCCATCGCCAATCTGGACTAGCCGAAGCCGGCTCAGCAGGCACGGCTTGCTCCATCGGGCAGCACCCTCAGGTACCCACGACAAACTCGTTGCAAACCGGGGTGTTGCGCATCAGCAACTTGCGATTGCGGAAATTCGGCCTTGGCTTGAAGCGGATTTCGCAGGGAAGGCCGACCTGATATGGTTGCACATCTGATTTGACGGCGAGGACGTCATGAAGGGCCTGCTGTTGGCATCCGCATTGCTGTCGCTGATCGGCGGACAAGCTCTTGCCGCGGACGCCATCAGTGCCGAGCCCGCTCCCGTCCGTGACTGGTCCGGCGTCTATGTCGGCGGGCAGATCGGCTACGGTTTCGGAAAAACCGACGCGGTTTTCAGTTCGCCCAACACGCCAACGTTTCAGGCAAGCCAGGACTACGACATCGACGGATTCCTGGGTGGTGTTCAAGTCGGCTATAACTCCCAGATCAATTCCCTGGTTCTCGGCGTCAAAGCTGACATTGCTGGCGCGGACATCAAGGGACACTCGGGCGAAATCAATGTCGGCGTCCGCGGCGATACATACGATACCAAGGTGGACTGGTTTGGAACGCTGCGCGCCAGCGCCGGATATGCGTTCGACAACACCTTGATCTATGGAACCGGTGGCCTTGCTTACGGAAGCGTTGAAAACCGTTACCTTGACGGGCCTTTCAATAGCTTTTCAGAAAAGGGCACCAAAACTGGATGGACTCTTGGCGCAGGGCTGGAACAGGCATTTACCGATCATTGGTCGGCGAATGTCGAGTATCTTTATGTCGATCTGCGCGACCAGACCATCGACTACGGCGGCAGCAACACCGAGTTCGATAACAAGTTCAGCACAGTCAAGATAGGCATGAACTACAAGTTCTGACAAACAGCCGAAATAGACGATTAACCGGCAACGGGGTAGCTTGGCGGGCATAGGCCAGCAGGATTGAGGCGGATGACAAGCGGAGGGTTGAAGCGGGCGCATGCTGCCATGCTGCTTGGCCTCTTGCTGTCAGGCGCCACCATCACCGAACCACAGGCCGCCTCGCGGGTCTGCCGTCAATTGGAGGCCGATCTTGCCGCGGCTTCGCGTGGTGGCGGCGGCGGTCCGGCGATGATCCGCAAATTCGATGCCGCGATCGACCGGCAGCGCGAACAGATCTCCAAGGCCCGCAGCCAGGCGGACAGTGCCGGTTGCGGGTTTTCGCTGTTTTCCCGCAACATCAATCGATGCGCCGGGCTCAACGCCACCATCGACCGCATGAACGCCAATCTCGACGGTCTCCAGGCCAAGCGTGCCCAACTCGCCGGTGGCGGCGGCTCGCGTCGCGACCGTGGCCGCATCCTGGCCGCGCTCGACGCCAATGGCTGCCGCGACGACACGGTTGCGCCGCGCCGCGCGCCGCTGCAGGAAGCCGACCGCGAAGAAGACGGCAACGCCAACCTGTTCGATCAGCTTTTCGGCGGCGACAACCAGCCGAGCGACACGCCTGACCAGCCGGACGATCCCGGCGAGGAACGCAATGTCGGCCGCGTCCTGAACCTGCCCGGCGTTCCAGACGCTCCGGGCACCGGCGGCGAGTTCCACACCACCTGCGTGCGCACCTGCGACGGCTATTTCTTCCCGATGTCGAATGCCGCCTCGGTCGGCGATTTCGAGCGAGACCAGAAGAATTGCGAATCCAGCTGCCCCGGCACCGAGATGCAGGTCTTCTATTCGCGCGGCATGGACGACGATTCGGCCTCGATGACCTCGTCGGCCACCGGCAGGCCCTACAGCGAGCTGCCGACCGCCTATCTCTACAAGCAGTCCAACGTGTCGCGGCCGCCGGCCTGCGGCTGCAATGCCGCGCAGAACTTCCAGATCATTGGCGGCAACCCGCCACCGCGACAGTCGCTGCCGCAAACGGAAGCGGCACCGTCGGTCCCCATGCCGGCCTCCAAGCCCGATCCGGGGGCCGACCCGGAAACCCTGGCCAACAGGGACGGCGGGCTCGACCGCGACGCCATCAAGCGGCTTTCCGCCAAGCCGGTGACGTCGCCGGTATCCGCCCTGCCGCCGGAGCAGCGCAAGGTCAGGGTCGTCGGGCCAACGTTCCTTCCCGACCCATCAGCGGCAATAAATCTGCAAGCTCCGGCCCCGAAGGCAGTCCAGTAAGGGCAAGCCTCAGCGGCATGAACAGCCCCTTGCCCTTGCGCCCTGTCGCTTCCCTGATCTTGCCGGTCCAGTCCTTCCAGACCGCTCCGTTCCAGGGCTCTTCGGGCAGGACTTCGAAGGCCTGTCCGAGGAAGTCACGATCGTCGTCGGAGAACTCCGGTCTGTCCTGCGGCCCCTCGCGCAGGATGCGCCACCAGCCCACCGCATCGGCGAGCCGGTCGAGATTGCCGCGCACCGCCAGCCAGAACGGCTCGGCCTGTTCGCCGGAGATGCCAAGCACCATCAGCCTGTCGCGCGCCTCGTCGAACGGCATGTGGTGCATCAGCACGCGGTTGAGCACGAACAGTTCGTCCGGATCGAACTTGGCCGATGATTTCGAGGTCGCGGCCGGGTCGAAATGGCCGGCGAGCTCGGCGAGGTCATGCGCGGCCGCGACATTCTCCGAGGTGCCGACCAGAACGGCGAGCGACGCGACGGCCATCGGCTCGATGCCATCCTCGCGCAGGCTTTCGATGGAGAGTGCGCCGCTGCGCTTAGACAGGCCTTCGCCCGAGACGGTGGTCAAGAGATTGTGGTGGCCGAAGACAGGCGGCTCGGCGCCCAGTGCCTTGAACAGGGCAATCTGCACGCCGGTGTTGGTGACATGGTCGTCGCCGCGGATGACGTGACTGACACCCATCTCGATGTCGTCGACGACGGATGGCAAGGTGTAGAGATAGGTGCCGTCCTCGCGCACCAGCACTGGATCCGAGAGCGAAGCGAGATCGACCGTTTCCTCGCCACGCACCAGATCGTTCCAATGAACCTCCGTGCGTTCGGGCTGCAGCGGATCGCTGGTGAAATTGGGCAGCAGGAAGCGCCAGTGCGGCCGGCGCCCGTCGGCCTGGTATTCGGCCACCTGCTCATGTGTCAGCGCCAGAGCCTCGCGGCCATAGACCGGCGGCAGGCCCCGCGTGCGGCGCACCTTGCGCCTCAGGTCGAGTTCTTCCGGCGTTTCATAGCAGGCGTAGAGAACGCCCGCCGCCTTCAGCCGCTCGACCGCCGCGTCATAGACCTCAAAGCGTCGCGACTGATATTCGGTGGCATCGGGGAAGATGCCCAGCCAATGCAGGTCGTAGAGGATGGCGTCGGCGAATTCCTGCTTCGAACGGCCAATGTCGGTGTCGTCGAAGCGCTGGATGAAGCGGCCCTTGTTGTTCAGGGCAAACAGCCAGTTGAACAGAGCGGTGCGCGCATTGCCGATATGGATGCGGCCGGTCGGTGACGGGGCGAAACGAACGGTAACTGTCATGAGCGGGGCGTACCGGATGCCTTTGTGATTGACAAGATGCGCCCCCGCGCTGGTCGGCACACATAGAACATGATGCGGGCGATGAAAAGACTGAGGCCATGCGAGGCGCATGGCCCTTATCCGATCAGAACAGCTGGTTGAAAGCGATCAACGGCCGAAGTCGTCGGAACTGAGGCGGGTCCAGCGGTCGCCCATCAACCCACCGATAAAGATGTCGCCGGAGCGGACCGCCTGCGCGACCTCGGGGATGCGCGAGCGCACCATCGTCCCCCCGGCATAGCGGAAGAAAACATTCTTGTAGCTGAAGAGTTGCGGCATGAGCCTGCTCTGGGTCTGCCCGATGATGCCCGCGCAGCCCATATTCCACGCGTGCTCCATCACACCATCCAGCGTCGCACCCCAGTGAGGTCCTGAGGACTGGAGTTGCAACAGGTTCGCGATGCCGCCGGCCTGACCGTAGAAAGCGTAGCAACCGAGCATTTTACCGGCTTCGTCGTAGGTCCCACCAAAATGAAGCGGGCCGTCGGCCCGTTTCTCGGCCGCCAAAGCGAGCAGCCGTGGCAGCTCGCCATCCTGCCAGCGCGGCCGCAGCGAGTAATCTGAGACAAGGGTCGGCAGCCGCTCGGCAAATTGCGCGGCATCCATCGGCTCGCGATGGACCCGGTGTGACGAGGAATGCTGGACAGGCGGCTCGAACCTTTTTCTCGTAAAAGCATCGAATGCTCGGGCGCAGGGATCGAGCACGAAGCGCGGCAGGCCCGGCCATTTACCGCGCGCCACGGCGGAGGCCACCGCGGCCGGGCGGAAAATGCGGGTCCATCCCAGACAATGCGTCGGCAGCAACTGGTATTTCATCGGGCGCGCGAAGGCCAGGGATACCCGGTTGGCCGAATCGGTCAGGTGCAGATCGAATTCGCCTTGATGCACGGCACGCAGCAATTGCGGCCCGGCCGAACCGTGATCGGTGCCGGTGTCAGCCATGAGCGGACCGATGATCGCGGCATTCAATGTCGCGCCGTTGAGCTCGTAGCGGGCCTTCAGGACACCGAGGAAGCCACCCAGATCTCCCTGCGGGTTGATCTGGACAAGAGCGTTGCTCGCGCCTGGCTGGCCGGCAGGGTCGAGATAGATCTTTCTCATATACTCGGCCGTTTCAGCGATGGCGCGATCGAGGAGGTGACGTCGCCGACGGCGAAACTTCGTCAGGAAGAGTGCGGCGACCCGCTCGAGATCTTCGGCGGCGAGTGGCCGAACCGAGCCATGGTGAATTGCCAGCACCGGCGGCGCAGCTACTTTTTCCGCACCGGTATCTTCGGAAGCAAGATGCATAGTGAAGCCGAAATCCTGCGCTGACCAGTTTGATCCCAGGGTACGGGCTTACGATCCCTGGGTTGCTTTTGCGTAAACGACATGCAACCAATGGTAGAAAAGGCGTGTTGTACCCCAGCATTATAAAAAAGTATGCCGCGCAGGTCACTCTGGCTGAAAGCACCCGATGGAGATGGCCTCCGGCCGATGGCGGAGGCCATCTCAGATCAGATGACCAGTCCCTTGGTGAGTTCGAGCGCCTGACGCTCGAACAGGCGGCGGTAAATGCCACCCTTCAGCCGGATCAGTTCGTCATGCGAGCCTTCTTCGACGATGTTGCCACGATCGAAGACCAGCAGCCTGTCGAGCGCTCGCACCGTCGACAGCCGGTGCGCGATGACCAGCGTGGTGCGGCCGACCATCAGCCGCTCCATCGCCTGCTGGATCAGCACCTCCGATTCCGAATCGAGGCTCGACGTCGCCTCGTCCAGGATCAGGATGCGCGCATCGGCCAGGAAGGCGCGCGCGATGGCCACGCGCTGCCGCTCGCCGCCCGACAATTTCACGCCGCGCTCGCCGACCAGCGTGCCATAACCCTTCGGCAGGCTGGTGATGAAGTCATGCGCGCTGGCCAGCTTCGCGGCATGCTCGATCTCCTCCTGCGTCGCGTTCGGCCTGGCATAGGCGATGTTTTCGGCCAGCGAGCGATGGAACAGGATGGGTTCCTGCTGGACGATCGCGATCTGCCCGCGCAGCGACGCCTGCGCCACCTGCGAGATGTCCTGGCCGTCGACCAGGATCTTGCCCGCATTGACGTCATAGAGCCGCTGGATCAGCTTGACGAAGGTCGTCTTGCCCGAACCGGAGTGACCGACGAGCCCGACGCGTTCACCCGGCGCGATATCGACCGAAAAGTCGCGATAGAGCGGCGACCGGTGATTGCCGTAGTGAAAAGTGACCTTGTCGAAGCTGATCGACCCTTGCGTGATCCGGATCGGCTTGGCGCCGGGCCGGTCCTCGATGCCGAGCGGTTCGGACTGGAAATCGACCAGTTCCTCCATGTCGTTGATCGAACGCTGCAAATTGCGGATATGCGTGCCGATATCCCTGAGATAGCCCTGCAGCACGAAGAACGAGGTCAGCACGAAGGCGACGTCGCCGGCGCTCGCCTGCCCCCACGACCACAGCAGCAGCGACAGGCCGATCACCGCGGCGCGCATGACCAGCAGCAACGCCCCTTGCGTGGTGCCGTTGACGGTGCCGCGCACCCAGGTGCGCCGCGTGCGCGCCCGCCATTTGGCGACAACCCTGGCGAGGCGGCGCTCTTCGCGCTCCTCGGCGCCAAAGCCCTTGACCACGGCGTTGCAGCTGACAGCGTCGGCAAGCGAACCGCCAAGGCGCGTGTCCCAGGTGTTGGCGAGCCTGGCCGCCGGCGCGACATAGCCAAGCGACAGCATCGCCGTCACCATGATGAACAGCACCGAGCCGGCGGCAACGACCACACCCATCAGCGGCCAGAACCAGCCAAGCAGCAGCGTCGAGCCGACAAGCATGACCACCGATGGCAAGAGCGCGATCAGGATGGTGTCGTTGAGCAGGTCGAGCGCCCACATGCCGCGCGTCACCTTGCGCACGGTCGAGCCGGCAAAGCTGTTGGCGTGCCAGTCGGTGGAGAAGCGCTGGACGCGATGGAAGGCATCGGCGGCAATGTCGGCCATCATCTTCAGCGTCAGTTCGACGATGCCCATGAACGCCAGGTTGCGCAACACGACGCCCGTCAAGGCAAGCGCCATCAATATCGAAAACGCCGTCATAGCGGCATCCCAGGCAATGGCGTCCGCGCCGGCGCTGCTGGCGACGGCGTCGACCAGGCGGCCGGAATAGAGCGGCGTCAGGACGTCGGCCAGCGTCGACAGCAGGAAACCACCCATGATCAGCGAAAGCCGCCAGGGCTGGCGCCGCCAATGGGTAAGCGTGAAACCAAGAACGCTGCGAAAGGCGCTCGCGCGCAAATCGATCTTGAAACGAGCCATGATGTCATCCGGGCGCAAACGAGCCCGATCCCCAGTAAGGTCGAAAATTGAAGAAGCCGCGCAAGGGGCGAATGATTGCCCAGAAGCGGAGTGGCATATTTTGGCGTCACGCCCGTAATCGGGCGGCGACCGGCATCGGCATAAGCCTGTGCTCAATTCGGCTCCGATGCGAAGGACGGTCCTTCGCGCGGCGCCAGATGAGACCTAGGCTTCGCGGCCTTGCATTACCATTTTAAATACTGCCATTCGGACCTCCCGCAAATGAATCGCGGAGTGGTCCTTATAGAGACGCTCTGATGCATCGCCAAGACGGGCCTTGCCCAAAAGCGTATCTGGTGCAACCAGTGCGATTATTTTGCAACAACGGCGGTGGGAGCTTTCGCCGCGTTCCGGTCACTGGGGCGTGCGGTCCAAGCGCATGTATCGGCCGTCGGTCGATGCCTTGAAGCCCAGCTTTTCGTAGATCCCATGCGCGTCGCCGGTCGACAGGCTCCAGTGCGAGACGGTGCCGAGCTCGGGATGATCGATGAGTGCCTGCACCAACCGCTGGCCAATGCCCTGCCCGCGATTCTCGGGCCAGACGATGATGTCGGCGAGATAGGCGAACACCGTGCGGTCGGTGATCGCCCTGCCGAAACCGACCTGCTTGCCATCGATGTAGGCGGCGGCGCAGCACGAATTGACGAAGGCCCGGCGATGAAACTCGTCGCTGCGTCCAGCCCCCCAATAGCTCGCCATCAACAGGTCGGAGGTCGCACGGAAGTCGATTCGCTCGAGGTCGAAGCTGATCTCACAGTCCAGCATAGCTGTCTCGCCTCGCGGCATCGCGTATTTTCGCCCATTGGACGAACTGCGCGTTACCCACGATCCCTGAAACGGTTGGTGATGGGATAGCGGCGGTCGCGGCCGAAATTCTTCCGGGTGATCTTGACACCCGGTGCCGCCTGCCGGCGCTTGTATTCGGCGATGTAGAGCAGGTGTTCGATGCGTGTCACCGTCGCCCGGTCATGGCCGCGCGCGACGATATCGTCGACGCCCAACTCATTCTCGACCAGGCATTCGAGGATGTCGTCCAGCACCGGATAGGGCGGCAGCGAATCCTGATCGGTCTGGTTCTCGCGCAACTCCGCCGACGGCGCCTTGTCGATGATATTCTTCGGGATGACCTCGCCCGACGGCCCGAGCGCGCCCGGCGGCACATGGCTGTTGCGCCAGCGCGACAGCGCGTAGACCTGCATCTTGTAGAGATCCTTGATCGGATTGAAGCCGCCATTCATGTCGCCATAGAGCGTGGCATAGCCGACCGACATCTCGCTCTTGTTGCCTGTCGTGACCACCATCGAGCCGAACTTGTTGGAGATCGCCATCAGGATGGTGCCACGCGCACGGCTCTGCAAATTTTCCTCGGTGATGCCTTCCTTGGTGCCCTCGAAGAGCTGCGTCAGCGCATGCAGGAAACCTTCGACCGGCTCGAAGATCGGCACGATGTCATAGCGGCAGCCGAGCGCGCGGGCGCAATCCTCCGCGTCCTTGAGCGAATCCTTCGAGGTGTAGCGGTAAGGCATCATCACCGCGCGCAACCGCTCTTCGCCGAGCGCGTCGACGGCAAGGGCCGCACAGATCGCCGAATCGATGCCGCCGGACAGACCGAGCACCACATTCTTGAAGCCGTTCTTGTTGACGTAGTCGCGCAGGCCCAGCATGCAGGCGCGATAGTCGGCCTCCTCCCGCTCGGGGATCTTCGACATCGGCCCTTCCGAGCAGAGCCAGCCGTCCTCCCCGCGCTTCCATGTGATGACGTCGACCGCTTCCTCGAACTGGCTCATCTGGAAAGCCAATGTCTTGTCGGCGCCGATGGCAAACGACGCGCCGTCGAAGATCAGCTCATCCTGGCCGCCAAGCTGATTGGCATAGGTGATCGGCAATCCGCATTCGATGACCTGGCGGATGACGACCTGATGGCGGACATCGATCTTGGCGCGATAATAAGGCGAGCCGTTCGGCACCAGCAGGATTTCTGCCCCGCTTTCCGCCAGCGATTCGCAGATGCCGACATCGCCCCAGATGTCCTCGCAAATCGGAATGCCGATGCGCACGCCACGGAAATTGACAGGTCCCTGGATCTCGGGTCCTGCCTGGAACACGCGCTTCTCATCGAACTCGCCATAATTCGGCAGGTCGAGCTTGTAGCGTTCGGCGATGATCTTGCCACCATCGGCGATGACGATCGAATTGTGGGTGCCGCTCTTGCGCTTCAGCGGCGTGCCGATGATGACGCCGGGGCCGCCATCCGATGTATCGGCGGCAAACTCCTGCGCCGCCTTTTCGCAGGCCTTCAGGAAGGCCGGCTTCAGCACCAGGTCCTCGGGGGGATAACCGGCGAGGAAAAGCTCTGTGTAGAGCACGAGATCAGCGCCCTGGCGCGCCGCATCCGCCCTCGCCTCGCGGGCCTTGGCGAGATTGCCGGCGACGTCGCCGACGGTCGGGTTGAGCTGGGCAACGGCGATGCGCAGGATGTCGGGCTTCTTGGTCATGCCTGCTGACTTAGCGCGGCAAAATTCGCCTCGCAATGGCGTTCGCTTGGACCAACCCCGACCGAATGACAGACGTCATTCGTGTCGGGACCGTCGATCAGTCGTCGCCCATATATTCGCGCAGCGACTGCGGAGAATGGTTCTCGCCGATCGACATCGCCAGGATGCGCGAAATGTGCCGGCGCGGCAGGCTGGTGTCCGCCACCCATTGATTGATCTGGGCCTGGATCTTGTCGAGGTCCCTCTTCGAAGTCGGGCTTTCGGCGATGTCGAGGCCGGCGTCACGAAGCGCTGCCGCCATGTCGGCCGAGATGACGAAGGCATCCCAGCCCAGCCAGCGCAGGAAATACTGGCCCGTATTGCCGCCCAGCCGGCTGCCATGCTTGCCGAGATAGGCCATCAGCCCGACCTGGTCGTCGGCAGGCCAGTTGGCGAGGAATTCGCCGAAGCCGCCATGCTCCTTCGACACGCGTTCGACGAAGGCAGCGTTGTCGCGCACGGATTTGATTTTCTGCGGGTTGCGCACAATGCGCTGGTCGGAAGCCAGATCGTGCCAGAAATCGTCAGGCTGGAACAACAGCCGCTTCGGCTCGAAGCGCAGAAACGCCTCTTCGAAACCGGGCCATTTCTGCTCGATGACGCGCCAGACGAAACCGGCGGCAAAGATTCGCTCGGCCATGGTCGAGAGAATGCGGTCGTCCGGGATATCGGCGACCGCGGCATTGTCGGGCACAGGCCCGAGCAGCGTTGCAAGCTCGACTTCGCCGCCCTTGCGTTTTGCCGCGCGCAGGCGAATTTTCTGGAAATCGGCCATGGGTCCCTCGCTGTTGGCTTGAATGTAACACTTCCCGCGAGAGGCGGCAGCCTCTACGTCTATCTCCACTGACGACGGAGACGGCCATGTACAAGACAATCGACGACCTGGCGAACCGCTGGCTCAAGCGACGGCCGGGCGGCCTCAGCCAGTTGGAGAGCCGGGTGCTGCAATCGACGCTCGAGCGCACCACGATCTCCAGGGACACCAACAAGGCCGTCGCTTTCCACCAGACCTTTGGCGACCGCCTTGCCGATACGATCGCCCGCATCGGCGGCTCCTGGTCCTTCATCCTGGGCTTCATCGCTTTCCTTGTTGTCTGGACAGTTGGCAATGTCTGGCTTTTGACGCGCGATGCCTTCGACCCCTACCCGTTCATCTTCCTCAACCTGGTGCTGTCGATGGTCGCCGCCTTGCAGGCACCGGTGATCATGATGGCGCAGAACCGCCAGACCGAACGCGACCGCATCGACGCCGCCCATGATTATGAGGTCAATCTGAAGGCCGAGATCGAGATCATGGCGCTGCACGAGAAACTCGATGAACTGCGCCACAGCCAGATCATCGGCATGCGCGACGAGATCGTGCGGCTGGCGGAAGCGGTCAAGCGCATCGACGAGAGGCTGGCGCGACAGCAGTCGGCCTCATGACCGAAGCGATCCATCCTTTCATCGAACAATATGGGCTGCTTGCCGTCTTTCTCGGCTGCGTCGCCGAAGGGGAAAGTGCTGCCATCCTCGGAGGTTTCTTCGCCCACCAGAATGTTTTCGTGCTGTGGCATGCTGTTGTCGCGGCAGCGCTCGGCGCCTTCGCCGGCGACACCTGCTTCTTCATCCTGGGCAGAAGTTTCGCCGATAACCGCCATGTCGTCGGGCTGCGCAGGCGGCCGGGCTTCCGCCGCGCCTACCGCCTGCTCAACACCCATCCCAACATCTTCGTGCTGTCGAATCGCTATGTCTACGGCATGCGGCTGGTTGGTGGCATCGCGGCCGGCCTGTCGACCATAGCAGCACCCCGCTTCGTCATCCTCAACGCCATCTCGTCGACGATCTGGGCGGTGCTGTTCAGTACGATCGGCTATGTCTTCGGGCTGGGCGCCGAGCATTTCGTCGGCCAGGCGCTGATGCGCCACGAGCGGCTGTTCATCGGGCTCGGCATTGGCCTCACCGTGGCCGTGCTGGCCTGGCTTGCCGCCCGCCACATCGCCAAGCGAGAAAGTCGCCGGGAGCAGTGATGCCACCGGGCTCGCTCGGAAGGTCAGATCGGAAAGCCGGCGATCCGCTCGATGAGCGCGATACCCCAGACGCCGGCGACGATGATCACCGAGATCAGCACCGCCAGCGAGCCGCAATCCTTGGCCAGCTGGATGTCGACATTGAACTCGCGGCTGAAGGCATCGCACGCCGCCTCGATGCCGGTGTTCAGCACTTCGACCATGATCAGCAACAGCACCGCCCCTATCAGCAGGGCATAACCACGCCAGGAGACCGAAACGAACCACGCAGCGGGCAAGGCGAGCACCAGCAGCATCAGTTCCTGCTGGAAAGCCTTCTCGCTGGCGGCCAGCTTGCGAAACGCCCGCACCGAATTGAAAAAAGCGTCGATCAGCCGCTGCATGCCCAAACCTCTTTCCGAGTTACCGGCACGAGATAAAGCAACGGCCCGATCAAGGGAATAAGGCGTCTTGTCCAAAATTCATTCAGCGACCGCTATCGAAGGCGTCGACTTTTCAAACTGCGGCAACCCGTCGTCGATCGAATAATAGTCGCCCTTGTCACCAACGAAGATATGACAGTCGCCCTTGAGACCTGTCGGCTTGTCGAACGCTCCCGCCATGACCGAAATATAATCTTGAGCTCTTGGCTTCCAGAACAGCACGGAGCCGCAAGTCTTGCAGAAGCCGCGCCCGGCGAAAGCGGACGCTTCATACCATGTGATGCTATCCGTGCCTTCGATCACGATGTCGGCGTCGGCGACATTGGTCGCGGCATAGAAATGCCCGCTTTGCTTCCTGCATTGCGAGCAATGACAGTAGACGACGCCGCGCAATGCTCCCCTTGTCCGGAAGCGGACCGCTCCGCACAGGCATGATCCCTGGTGACTGTCGCTCATTTCGGCACTCCTGGAGAAACTCCGCCCAGCATCGTTTGCCAGGATTCCAGCTTTGCGGTGGTTGCGCGCAAGCAAATGCGACATCGATTGGCATGACAGATTCGAAATTCCATCGGCACAACACGCGGATTTCGAAGTCAAAGCCTTCAAAACCGGACGCTTTCCCGCGATGATGGTATAAAACTTATGCTCCTACAGCCATAGGTAGCGAAAAACCCGTGGAGGTCGTGCGGATTAAGGAAACTTTAGCGCTGCCGCATCTATGGTCACACCAAGCGAAGGTTGCGGGTGGGGACACGTCTCTTCGCAAGATATTCTGGACTATCGGGTCGCTCTCCCCAGGTCGGCGATCAATGGAGCCCGCAAATTCCGCGTTGGGATCCGAGGGGAAGAGTGGATCAGACATGCAGCAGGCAGCCGCCACGACCGAACGAAGCACCGACATCGCAGCCACCGTTGTTGCCACCATGCGCCAGCTTGCCGTCCTCGGCCTGCCACGCAACTACGAAATCTTCTACGAGGCATTGAGCGGCACCAACCGCGAGCTCAGTCTCGCCGTCGTGTCGCTGAGCAGCCGGCCGACGCAAGATGAATTGGATAAGATCGGACGCGCCTTCTTTGCCCAGAACCACGGCCCCGGCATCGTCGAGCATGCGCGGGACGTCATCGCCCGGGAACTCGAGGAAGTCGCGGCGCTGTTGCGGAGCGAGCGCAGCCACATCGAAAAATACGGCAGGATCCTCGACGAGACATCGAACGGCCTGAGTGGCCGCAGCCTGCTCTCGCAGGATCTTCTGCAAAAAATCGCCAACGCCATGGCCGTTGCCACCAATTCGACGATCGATCACGGCAAGCAGATCGCTTTAACGCTGAGCGACAAGACGGCCGAACTCGAAAGCGTCAAGTCGAAGCTCGAGGAATACAAGCGGCTGGCCGATACGGATCCGTTGACCCAGATTCGGAACCGCCGCGCCTTCGACAAGGAAATCACCCGAATCTACACCAGCAACAAGGGTATCCTGTTCAACGCCTTGATCCTTGCCGACATCGATCGGTTCAAGGACATCAACGACCGCTACGGCCATCCTGTCGGCGACAAGATCATCCAGATCATCGCCGAGATTTTCCAAACGAGCATTCGCGGCGACATGTTCGTCGCCCGCACCGGCGGCGAGGAGTTCGCACTGATCATCGAGGGTGCCAGCGAAGACGCCACCTACGAGATCGCCGAGCGTATTCGCGCCCTGATCGAGCAGACGCCGTTCACCAGCAGCCAGACCGGCATGAATTACGGAACCGTGACCGTCTCAATGGGCATCTGCATGGCGTCCGAGGCCGAAGGCCCGGAGGACCTCTACACCAAGGCCGACCGGGCGCTCTACCGTTCGAAAGTGAGCGGCCGCAACCGCGTCACCAAACATTCGACCATGGCCGGCCGCGCCGGCAAGAACTGGCTGCTCTACAAGAAGGACTGACGCCTTCTATCAGCTGATCGCGCTGGCCGAGAACACAAACGTGAGCTAAAACGAAGAAGGCGCCGGATTTCTCCAGCGCCTTTCCTTAATCGGGTCATTGGCCGGCATCAGCCGTTGACGGCCTGCTTGTGCTGCACCGGATGGCTTTTCTTCAGGAGATCCGACACCAGGAAGGCCAGCTCGATCGCCTGGTCGGCATTGAGGCGCGGGTCGCAATGCGTGTGGTAACGGTCCTGCAATTCCTCGGCGGTGATGGCGCGCGCACCACCCGTGCACTCGGTGACGTTCTTGCCGGTCATCTCGACATGGATGCCGCCCGGATGCGTGCCTTCGGCGCGGTGCACCTCGAAGAAGGTTTGCACCTCCTTCAGGATGCGGTCGAACGGCCGCGTCTTGTAACCGGCGGCCTCGATCGTGTTGCCATGCATCGGGTCCGACGACCAGACCACGCTGCGGCCTTCCTTCTGCACCGCGCGTACCAGCTTCGGCAGATGGTCGGCGACCTTGTCGGAGCCGAAGCGGGCGATCAGCGTAAGCCGGCCGGGCTCGTTCTCGGGGTTGAGCAGGTCGATCAGTTCCAGCAAGCCGTCAGCGGTCAGCGACGGGCCGCATTTCAGGCCGAGCGGGTTCTTGATGCCGCGGCAATACTCGACATGGGCATGATCGGGCTGGCGCGTGCGGTCGCCGATCCAGATCATGTGGCCTGACGTGGCATACCAGTCGCCGGAGGTCGAATCGACGCGGGTCAGAGCTTCCTCATAGCCAAGCAGCAGCGCTTCATGGCTGGTGTAGAAATCGGTCTCGCGCAGCGCGTAGTTGGTCTCCGAGGTGATGCCGACGGCCTTCATGAAGTCCATCGTCTCGGTGATGCGGTTGGCGAGCTCACCGTATTTTTCGCCCTGCGGGCTGTCGGCGACGAAGCCGAGCATCCAGCTATGCACGTTCTCCAAGCTGGCATAGCCGCCCTGGGCGAAGGCGCGCAGAAGATTGAGCGTCGCCGCCGACTGGCGGTACGCCATTTCCTGGCGGGCAGGATCGGGAATACGGGACTTGGCGTCGAATTCGATGCCGTTGATGATGTCGCCGCGATAGCTCGGCAGCGTCACCTCGCCCTTGGTCTCATTGTCGGACGAACGCGGCTTGGCGAACTGGCCGGCGACGCGTCCGACCTTCACCACCGGCTGTGCGCCGGCGAAGGTCAGCACGACCGACATCTGTAGGAAGACGCGGAAGAAGTCGCGGATGTTGTCGGCGCCGTGTTCGGCAAAGCTTTCGGCGCAATCGCCGCCCTGGAGCAGGAACGCCTCACCGGCAGCGACCGCCGCGAGCTGCTTCTTGAGCTTGCGCGCCTCGCCGGCAAAGACCAGTGGCGGGTAGGTGGCGAGTTGGGCTTCGGTGTTCTTCAGCGCGGCAAGATCCGGATAGGCAGGAACCTGCTTGATCGGCTTTGCTCTCCACGAATTCGGCGACCATTTCGTCATCGCTGCACCCAACACTCTTTCCGGCGAGCACCCTCGCCCGCAATTTCCGCCCCTATATGGGTTGGCGGCTCCATACACGAAGCCGATTTCCTATTCTAGACTGGAATTTCAGCGCTGGCGAATGGGTCGGGTTGGCTACGCAGCCTTCTCAACCAGGCGCGCCAGTTGCGTCATGACCACCGCCGAGCCGGCCAGCCGCTTCTCGGCGGTCGGCCAGTCGCGGGTGAAGACGACGCTGTGGTCCGGGCGGATCTTGGCCAGCGAACCCTGCTCGCCGATGAACTTGACCAGGCCGACCGGGTTGGAGAACTCGCGCTTGCGGAAATGAATGACGACGCCCTTCGGCCCGGCGTCGAGCTTCTCTACATTGGCCCTGCGGCAAAGCGCCTTGATGAAGACGATTTTCAACAAATGCTTCACCTCGTCCGGCAGCGGGCCGAAACGGTCGATCAGCTCGGCGCCGAAAGCGTCGATCTCCTCGGTGTTTTCGAGGTCGCCGAGACGGCGGTAGAGCGCCAGCCTGAGTTGCAGGTCCGGCACATAGCTTTCGGGGATCATCACCGCCGTGCCGACGGCGATCTGCGGCGACCAGCCGCCATCCTGGACCTCGCCGGAATCCTTCACCTCGGCTACAGCCTCTTCCAGCATCTGCTGGTAGAGTTCGAAGCCGACCTCCTTGATATGGCCGGACTGCTCTTCGCCCAAGAGATTGCCGGCGCCCCTTATATCGAGATCGTGGCTGGCGAGCTGGAAGCCGGCGCCCAGCGTGTCGAGCGATTGCAGCACCTTCAGCCGGCGCTCGGCCGTGTCGGTGAGCTTGCGGTTGGCCGGCAGCGTGAACAGCGCATAGGCGCGCACCTTCGAGCGGCCGACCCGGCCGCGCAACTGATAGAGCTGCGACAGGCCGAACATGTCGGCGCGATGGATGATCAGCGTGTTGGCGGTCGGGATGTCGAGGCCGGATTCGACGATGGTGGTCGACAGGAGTACGTCGTATTGCCCGTCGTAGAAGGCATTCATGATGTCGTCGAGCTCGCCCGGCGGCATCTGGCCATGGGCAACCGCCACCTTCAGTTCGGGCACGGATTCTTTCAGGAAATCATGGATTTCCGAGAGATCGCTGATACGCGGCACGACATAGAAGGAGTGGCCGCCACGATAGCGCTCGCGCAGCAGCGTCTCGCGAATGACCAGCGGATCGAAGGGCGAGATGAAGGTGCGCACCGCCATGCGGTCGACCGGTGGCGTGGCGATCAGCGACAGCTCGCGCACCCCGGTCAACGCCAGTTGAAGCGTGCGCGGGATCGGCGTCGCCGACAGCGTCAGCACATGCACGTCGGTCTTCAGATCCTTCAGCCTTTCCTTGTGCTTGACGCCAAAGTGCTGCTCCTCGTCGATGATCAGCAGGCCGAGATTCTTGAACGAGATCGACGAACCGAGCAGCGCATGCGTGCCGACGACGATGTCGACCTGCCCCTCGGCCAAAGCCTTCTTCGTCTCCGCCAGTTCCTTGGCGCCGACCAGCCGCGAGGCCTGGGCGACGCGAATGGGAAGGCCCGAGAAACGCTGCGAAAACGTCTTGAAATGCTGGCGCGACAACAGCGTTGTCGGCACCACGACCGCGACCTGGAACCCTTCCATCGCCGCGATGAAGGCGGCGCGCAGCGCCACTTCCGTCTTGCCGAAGCCGACATCGCCGCAGATCAGCCGGTCCATCGGCTTGCCGGCGCCGAGGTCATCCCTGACGGAGTCGATGGCCGTCTGCTGGTCGTCGGTTTCCTCGTAGGGGAAACGCGCGGAGAATTCGTCATAGAGGCCTTCGGCCGGCACCAGCGCCGGTGCGGCGCGCATCTGCCGCTCGGCGGCGATGCGGATCAGCTGCCCGGCCATGTCGAGCAGGCGCCGCTTCAGCTTGGCCTTGCGCGACTGCCACGCGCCGCCGCCGAGCTTGTCCAGCGTCGCTTCGGCCGTGTCAGAACCGTAGCGCGACAGCAGCTCGATGTTTTCCACCGGCAGGAACAATCGGTCGTCGCCGGCATAGTGGATTTCCAGGCAATCATGCGGCGCGCCGACCGCCTCGATGGTGCGCAGGCCGATGAAGCGGCCAATGCCATGGTCGGCATGGACGACGATATCGCCGGCCGACAGCGCCGAAGCCTCGGCAATGAAGTCGGAGGCGCGCTTCTTGCGCTTTGAACGCCGGATCAGCCGGTCGCCCAGAATATCCTGTTCGGCAACGACGACCAGTTTTTCGGTCTCGAAGCCGGATTCGAGCGGCAGCACGGCCAATGCCGCCTGCCCCGGCTCGAGTTGTTCGGCTTCCGCCAGCGTCTCGACCTGCTTGAGATTGCCGAGGTGATGCTCCGTGAGGATCTGGCCTAGCCGGTCGAGCGAACCTTCTGTCCAGCCGGCGATGACAACACGCCGAGGTGCCGCGCGCTCGTCGGCGATATGCCTGACGACGGCGTCGAAGACGTTAACGTTCGGATCGGCGCGCTCCTCGACGAAACTGCGGCCATGGCGCGAGCCGGCGTGGTAGACTTTTTTCGCGCCGGCATCGGGCGCGTCGAAGGGCGTGAAGTCGATCGCTTCGCGCGGACCGAGCGAGGCGATCAGGTTTTCCGGCGAGAGATAGAGCAGATCGGGCGTCACCGGCTTGTAGGGCACCGCATCCTTCAGCGCGGCGTCGGCCTGCTTTTTGCGCGCTTCATAATGGTCGAGGATCAGCGTGTGGCGCTCGGCCAGCGCTTCATGCGCCAGATGGTCGAAAACGACAGGCGTATCCGGCAGATAGTCGAACACCGTCTCCAGCCGCTCATAGAAGAACGGCAGCCAATGCTCCATGCCGGCGAACCGCCTGCCCTCGCTGACGGCCGTGTAGAGCCCGTCGTCGCGCTGCGGCGCGCCGAACGCTTCGATATAGGAGCGGCGGAAGCGGCTGATGGTTTCAGGCGTCAGCGCCACTTCGCTCATCGCCTGCAGCGCCATCGACTTGCGCTGGCCGGTGGTGCGCTGGGTGGCGGCATCGAAGACGCGGATCGATTCCAGCGTATCGCCGAAGAAATCGAGGCGCAGCGCCTCGGTCCAGCCCGGAGCAAACAGGTCGAGGATGCCGCCGCGCACCGCGAACTCGCCGATGCCGCGAACTGTCGGCACCCGCTCGAAGCCGGACGTTTCCAGCCGCGCAATCAGCACGTTCATGTCGATCTGGTTGCCAGGCCTGGCATGAAAGGTCTGCGCCTCGACCAGGTCGGCCGGCGGAACGCGTTGCAGCAACGCATTGGCGGTGGTGAGGATGACGGCGCGATGCGGCTTCTTCGCCAGCGCGATCATCGCTGTCAGGGCATCGAGGCGCTTGGCGGCGGCATCCGAGCCGGGCGAGACGCGATCGTAGGGCAGACAGTCCCAGGCCGGCAGTTCCAGCACCGGCAGGCCGGGCGCGGCAAAGGCCAGTGCCTCGATGATAACAGGCAGGCGCTGGCCGTCGCGCGCCACGAACAGCACCGGCTTGTCGGGCGCGATCTCGAGTGCGGCCTGCACCAGTGCAAACGCCTCGTACCCATCGGCGACACCATCGACGATGAATTGGCCGGCACGGCCTTTCGGCAGACCAATGGTGGGAATGAGGCTCATCAAATCACGGTCTTTGTTTGTCGCAATTCCTGTGGGAAAACCGCTTCGCACTTTTCCTGGAATTGCTGTTGTTCAGAAAGTCATGGTCCGGCGGGACGCCAGGATCTTTTGCAGGACAGCACAATCGACATCCGCCGGGATCGGGCGTTCACCGGTGATAAGCGGCAGGAATTCGGTGTCGGAAATGTCGAGGAGCCTCTCATATTGTTCGATTTCATCAGCCGTCAAGGCGCCGATCTCGGCGTCGGCGAAGGTGCCGAGGATGAGATCCATCTCGCGCATGCCGCGATGCCAGGAGCGGAACAACAGCTTGCGGCGGTGGGCGTCCAGCCCCTCGCTCGATCGTTTCGTACCGGTCATTGTGGCGCATCCTCGCTTGCTGCGGCGCATATAGCGTGGATAGAAGGGGCTGTCAGCCTTGCGCTGTAGCCGTCGCGACATAAGCTGACATCATGCGTCCTTCCATCCTCGATCCGCTGTTTGTTCCGATCACTTCGCTTGCCGGCGTCGGACCGAAGGTCGGCGCGCTGATCGAGAAGGTCGTAACCGCTGATCTTGGTGATCGCGCGGCCCGCGCGGGCGACCTTCTGTTCGTGCTGCCGCATACCGTCATCGACCGCCGCAGCCGGCCGGGCATTGCCGCTTCCGCGGAAGGCCAGATCGTGACCCTCGACGTGCGCATCGACCGCCACCAGCCGCCGCCGCGCGGCAACCGGTCGGTGCCCTACAGGGTCTACGCCCATGACGACACCGGTGAGATCGGCCTGACCTTCTTTCATGCGCACGCCGCCTATCTCGAAAAGGCAATGCCCGTGGGCGAGCATGTCGTGGTCTCGGGCCGCATGGAATGGTTCAACGGCCGCCCGACCATGGTTCACCCCGACCACATCGCGCTGGCCAGCGAAGCGGAGAACCTGCCGCTGGTCGAACCGGTCTATCCGCTCACCGCGGGCCTCTCGGGCAAGGTGCTGCGCCGCGCGATCGGCCAGGCGCTGGCGCGCCTGCCCGAATTTCCGGAGTGGCAGGACGGCGCCTTCATGCGCCGGCACACCTTTCCCAGCTTTGCCGACGCGCTTACCCGCATCCACAATCCGGCCGATCCCATCGACGTTTCCATCGACGGCGCGGCCTGGCGGCGTCTTGCCTATGACGAGTTGCTGGCGGGCCAGGTCTCGCTGGCGCTGGTGCGGGCAAAGATCCGCCGCCTGTCCGGCCGCCCCCTGGTCGGCGACGGCCGCATCGTCGAGAAACTCCGTGCAGCCCTTCCCTATTCGCTGACCGCAAGCCAGGAATTCGCGCTGGCCGAAATCAATGCCGACCTTGCAGATCCCGAGCGCATGCTGCGGCTGCTGCAGGGCGATGTCGGCTCGGGCAAGACGGTGGTCGCGCTGCTTGCCATGGCGCGCGCCGTCGAGGCCGGCGGCCAGGCGGCCCTGATGGCACCGACCGAAATCCTGGCGCGCCAGCATCTGGCGACGATCGCGCCGCTCGCCGCCAAGGTCGGGCTGCGCATCGCCATCCTCACCGGCCGCGAAAAGGGCCGCGAACGCACCGAAACATTGGCCGGCCTGGCAAGCGGCGAGCTCGACATCGTCGTCGGCACCCACGCGCTGTTCCAGGAGACGGTGACCTTCCACGATCTGGTGCTCGCCGTCATCGACGAGCAGCATCGTTTCGGCGTCCACCAGCGGCTTGCCATCACCGCCAAGGGCGACGCGCCAGACATGCTGGTGATGACCGCCACGCCAATCCCGCGCACGCTGGTGCTGACCGCCTTCGGCGACATGGATGTCTCCAAGCTGACGGAAAAGCCCGCCGGGCGACAGCCGATCCGCACCGTCACGCTGCCGCTGGAGCGTCTCGACGAACTGGTCGGCCGCATGGAGGACGCCGTCGCCGGGGGCCAGAAAATCTACTGGATCTGCCCGCTGGTCGAGGAATCCGAAGAGATCAAGCTGATGTCGGCCGAGGATCGCTTTGCCTCGCTGAAACCATTGTTCGGCGACCGCATCGGCCTTGTCCACGGCCGCATGAAGGGCGCCGAGAAGGACGAGGCTATGCGCGCCTTCAAGGAGGGCGAGACGCGCATCCTGATCGCCACCACGGTCATCGAGGTCGGCGTCGACGTGCCCGATGCTACCGTCATGGTCATCGAACATGCCGAACGTTTCGGCCTTGCGCAGCTGCACCAGCTGCGCGGCCGGGTTGGGCGCGGCGACAAGCCGTCCTCTTGCGTGCTGCTCTACAAGGACCCGCTCGGCGAGACGGCAAAACGCCGGCTGTCGGTGATGCGCGAGACCGAGGACGGCTTTTTGATCGCCGAGGAAGACCTGAAATTGCGCGGCGAAGGCGAGCTGTTGGGCACCCGCCAGTCCGGCACACCGGGCTTCCAGGTGGCGCGCATCGAGGCGCATGCCGATCTCCTGGAGGCTGCCCGCGACGATGCAAGGCTTATCCTGTCACGCGACCCGGAGCTGCAATCCGACCGCGGCGAGGCGCTGCGCCTGCTGCTCTATTTGTTCGGCCGCGACGAGGCCGTGCGGCTCTTGCGCGCCGGATGAGGCCCCAGTGACGGATTGGCGACCGTTCCGTTGATCGGCTCGCCATTCAGCGTCACCATCTTGCTTTTCACCTCGGGCGCCACCAGTCCGGCCGAGACGATCAGCTTGGCGCCGTCCTCGATCGTCATGTCGAGCAGCACGATGTCCGACTTCAGCACATACATCAGGAACCCGGTCGTCGGGTTCGGCGTACAGGGCATGAACACGGCGATCAGCGGGTCGCCTTCCTGATCGAGCTTCTCATTGATCTCGGTTTCCTTCTCGCTGGCGACGAACACCAGCGACCACACGCCCTTGCGCGGATATTCGACCAGTCCGACCTGGCGGAACATGTCGCCTTTGTTCGACAGCACGGTCTCGAAGATCTGCTTCAGCGAGCCATAGATGCCGCGCACCAGCGGCATGCGGCCAAGCAGGCGCTCGCCGAAACCGACAATGGCGCGGCCGACAATGTTGGCGGTGAGGAAACCGATCAGCGTGATCAGGATCAGTGCGACGATCAGCCCGAACCCCGGGACTGGAAACGGCAGATAGGTGTCGGGGTTGTAACGCGCCGGAATATAGGGCTTTACCCAGGAATCGACCCAGCCGATGAACGACCAGGCGATATAGGCGGTGATCGCCAGCGGTGCGCAGACGACGAACCCCGTGAGGAAATAGTTCCTCAGCCGGGTCATGCCTGAGGTCTTGGGAGCATCGGACATGGTTCACCGGGCGCGGGTTGCAGCGCAACATTAGTGAACCGGGACGCCGTTTGGAACTGCGAAGTTTTTAAAAGGACTCTCTCTATAACGCCGCTCTCAGCGTTCCAAATGGAGCCTGCTGCCGTTCGCGATTAGCCGAAACATCCCTCCCTTCGTCATCCTCGGGTCTGCGCAGGAGCTTTGCTCCTGCTCCGCCCGTGGATGACGAAAGAAGCGGCCATCGCCAGCTGGACTTCGAATTGCTGCGCACGAAGCAACCAGGGACAGTGTCACTCCACCGTCACCGATTTCGCCAGATTGCGCGGCTGGTCGACGTCGGTGCCCATGAACACGGCGGCGAAGTAGGCCAGCATCTGGATCGGCAGCGCATAGATGATCGGCGAGATGATTTCCGGCACGTCCGGCAGGATGATCGTCTCCATCGTCTTGACGCTCACCTGTGCGGCGCCCTTGGCATCGGTGATCAGGATGATCTTGCCGCCACGCGCCGCCACTTCCTGCATGTTCGACACGGTCTTCTCGAAGATGCGGTCATGCGGCGCAATGACGATGACCGGCATGTTCTCGTCGATCAGCGCGATCGGCCCATGCTTCAACTCGCCCGCCGCATAGCCCTCGGCGTGGATATAGGAGATTTCCTTGAGTTTCAGCGCGCCTTCCATGGCGAGCGGGAAATTGGTGTCGCGGCCTAGATAGAGCACATCCTTGTAGCGCGACAGTTCGCGCGCGATCCGCTCGATCTGCTCTTCGAGCTTGAGCACCTGGTTGGCATAGCGCGGCGCTTCCGAAAGCGCGCGCACCAGGATTTTCTCCTGCTCCTGCGAAATCAC